>NZ_JBZAYT010000002.1:0-111236 GCF_058242985.1 Acinetobacter sp. 778_lipA
TTTCTTCAGTATCAAAATAGACCGCTGCTTGGCGAGAAGCCCCTTCTTTCAAAAATCTTGGGAAAGTAGGATCATTTTCGATAATTTTGCGCAAGCAATCTCGGGTGACATTAAGCAACTCACAAACTTGATTGTATTTTAAGCGAAGAGGCTTCAGATTCTGATAACCAACAGGTATATCTAAATCATCATTTTTTTGAACAGTACGTACAATACTTCGACGAGTATGTGATGTAGGCGCTTTAAAATGATCCAACTGAGGATCCTCATTTAACAATAGAGAAACCATCCTAGCAAAAATGAACAATTCAAATCCCATCCGTTCAAAAACTCACAAAAGTCTCCACTTTTTTAAATTAATGCTTAAGTAAAGACTCAATATAACCACTCCACCACTCCATGATTTCATATCGTTCTTCTAAGTGTGCCTCTTTATCATATGCTCCCTTGACCCCAGTTTTTAAATGAGCCAATGCTGATTCGATCACCTGCCATTTGTCACTATAGCGTTTATTCAAATTGGAGGATGCAATATGTCTAAATCCATGTGGATTTTGTTTTCCTCGATAACCTAATCGATTCAATGCCGCATTAAATGTTAAATTCGAAATTGGCTTATTAATGCTATCGCGACTTGGGAATAAGTATTCACTTTCAGGTGAAATTTTCTTTAGCTCCATCAATAATTTAATGACATGCTTGGACAAAGGAATCCCATGTTCGATACCTTTTTTCATTATATTTGAGGGACGTATCCACACCGCCTCATCAAAATCAAATTGCTCCCATTTCGCCTGTCGCAATTCCCCTGGACGAGGAAACATATGTATTAAAAGTTCTAAGCCTATTGCAATCGGTCTGGATGAGGAATTTCGAATTAATGAAATCATTTCTGGAAGCTGTTGAATAGCTACATGCTTCATACTTTGAGATTCCCCTTTCGCTAAATAATCACCAATCCCTTCCAATGGATTATATAAAATACCTTTTTTAAATTTTGCTAAACCATAAGCACCTGAGCAACATGAAATAAGCTTTTCAATTCTGTTATAAATTCCTTCATTCATTTGCTTGTTAGTAAAAAACTCCAACCATTCTGCTGGTGTAATTGATTTATATGGTCGATGTCCAAAGACAGGAATTAAATGTCGTTCAACCGATTGTTTTTCCTTTTTATAAGTATCAGCAGCCCAAGTCTGCTTTTTTCGCTCTAACCACTCATAAATAAGATGCGAGAATAAAGCCTTTTCCTCCTCAAGCTGAATTTTCTTAATCTCAACCTGTGTTTGAATTAGTATTTCACCTAGCGTCATGGCCTCTGCTTTTTCACGTGCTTGCGCATAACTTACAGATGGATAACTACCTAATCCTATCCATGCCCATTTTCCTTGATCATTCTTATATCGATATTGCCAATGTTTTTTGCCATTCGGTTTAACCCTACAATACAAACCTGGAATATCAGTAGGCTCACGATATTCTTTCGCTTTGGGTTTAAGTGTTTTATAAATTTCTTCAACACTTTTTTTTCGGCGAACCTTTGTATTCTGCGATACAGATCTTAGACGAATATCATCGTGAGTATTAACATCAAAAACATTCATAACTTATGGAATCTCCAGTAATTTTTTCCTTGGTGTATCCCTGAGTTATATTTTAAATTTAGGATACAAACAAGGATACACAGAGCGTGTTCCCATACGAAGTTATATAAGTTTAAACAAAGCAATAAAAAACCCTTAACTCTTTTAGAATTAAGGGTTTAAGTATCATATGAGTGCATATGATTATAAAATTTGGTGGGCCCAGACAGACTTGAACTGTCGACCAACGGATTATGAGTTCATAGGTCTATTAATTAGCTATCAAAATATAACCTAAACTGATATCAAGCTTATTTTACACATTATCGTAAACAGTGTAGCAAGTTGCTACACTGTCATATAACTTCTTTTCCAAATATTTCATTCAATCGTTTTCTATTTTCTTTTACAAAATTTGGATTATTTTTCAATTTATATTTCATTTCTTTCTTAAATTCACTCATTGAACTGCCAGCTACAGCAAAATCCATTTGGAACATAATATCATTAACTATCACATTTGCTTGAGATTCAGTTAAGCACCCTTCTGTCTTAAACCACTTACTAAACTGTTTATAATTTGGGTCGTTCGCATAGATGTACCAAGACCTTACGGTCATATCGAACTTCGCACCTAATTCTTTAACAAGCGCATTATCATCAAAATTGACATCTAAATAGATTTGAGTCTTATCATTAGTATTAGATACAACAACTTCCGTGGCATGCCTATTAAGAATTTTAAATCGAACTCCGACAATAGGTCGACCTTTCTTGATGGTATCGTATTCTAATTGAAGACTAGTCCTTTCATTAATTTCTTCAATAATTTTGTCTAAAACGTATCGTCTAAAATCAACCCAACGATCGTATTTTTTCTCCCCAATATCAATTAATGCTTTGATATTCTCAAGTGAAAGTTCAACCTCATAAGAATCTTGATTAGCATACTTAAATTCATTTTTGATAAAGTATGAATACAAACTCATACTGGTGACAGAGTCCAAAGCAAATAAATCTTTCAATTGATAGGTTGTAAAATTTCCATTTGCTAAACGAGTAAAATATGGAAGTACTTCACTGGTGAAACGTATCTGCAAAGCATTTTTAGCATCATCTTCCCAACGGAGTTCACGAATAATTGGTACTACTGAGTGTACTTTTTTAACTTTACGCTTATTATCATCCACGGACTCTTCAATTACAAAATGGGCTACTCGTGATGATAATTCTTTATAAATACGATCAATAGCAACATTAATGGAATTCTTTTTATCTAATCCTAATAGTTCGCCTAAATCATCTTTATGCAAATAAATATAAGTTTGCTCTGTAATTTCACGATCTTGATTATTCTTCTCACCATAATTCGCAACAGCCATCGCATAAAGTAGAGCTTTATACTCATTAGATGATAATTCAATTGGTCTAATCAGACGGTTACTAGTGCTGACTACTCCATTATGTCGAATATTACCAATACAATAAGGTAGATGTTCTAATTCTTCTGGTTCGTTGTGATTGCTCATAAGTGGAAAGATTAAAATATTTTCTACATATTATACACAAAAGTGGAAGAAGATGCAAACCGCTCACTATTTTCTCTTCCTTACATTAAATTAACTCAGTTTATGCCCATCAAACACCTTAAGAGTGGAAGAAGTGTCACTATTAAAGTGCAATTTTGATACTATTTAGTCTTATGGTGGAATTAATATAAAATTAAACACTTTTAAGTGACAATTCTTCCACCTTTGATAATTCATCCGTGTCGCTAAAGCAATCAATTTGAAAATAGGAATAGCCTACAGCACCACTAAAGTGGAATTAATCAACACACATTCCACTGTTAAAGTGACAAGCCTTCCACCATTCCGATATTCTTGACTATTAAACATCATGTTATCCATTAAATTTTATACAAATAGTTTATCCACAGAATAAAAAACATCTAATGACAAGTCTTCCACCTTTATTTCAATAAAAACAAACTTATCAACATCACAAGCAGTTGAATTGTTTTGTTTTAAATTAAAAAATCCACATTAAAATAAATCACAATGACAAGTCTTCCACCATAGTGACAAACCTTCCACTTATCGGTGACAGACCTTCCACTAATTAGTGACAAACCTTCCACTTATAGGTGACAGGGCTTCCACTTATCAATGACAGGCCTTCCACTTATTAGTGACACGCCTTCCACTTTAAGAATCCTATCTATTTGATTTTAAAGAAATAAAATTTGTCTAATTATAATTAACTAATTAATACTAATTAATACTAATTAAAATTAGCTAGCTATATTTTTAAAAAAAGTTAAGAAATGTTTTTTCCACATCTTTTGAATTCAAAAGATAAAAATATGACAAAGGAACTGTAGCAAGTTGCTACAAATATCTTTATATTAAATGAAATCAAAGTAAATTCCTTAAGACAAATATGTCAACTAAAATCATTGCTGTAGCTAATCATAAAGGTGGTTGCGGGAAAACAACTACTGTAGTACATCTTGCTTCAGAACTTGCTGAATTAGGAAATAAGGTCTTAGTAATTGATCTGGATCCACAAGCAAATGCAAGTTTACATATAGGATTAAGACACCCTAGCGAAGTTGAAACTACATCAGCGGAATTACTCATTGGTGATATAAGTTTATTATCGGAAGCATTAGAAGAAGAAACAAAATTTAAAAATGTTTCCTTAATATATGGCTCATTAACTCTTGGTAAAACTGAAGATCAATTGAAAGATGATGCACCAAGACCAACCGAGGAACTTTCAAATAAATTGGAAATTCTAGAAGGATTATATGACTACATTCTTATTGATTGCCCTCCGAGCTTAAAATTATTAACTAGCAATGCTTTAGCCGCTTCGACACATGTTATTGTTCCAATTGAATCTGGTTCACAATACGGTCTCTATGGTGTTACTGATTTAATTAATCACTTAAGTAAAATTAGAAGAGTTAACCCTGAATTAGAACTCTTAGGTGCTTTATTAATTAAACATGATGAGCGTCAGAATGTATGTAAATTAATAAAAGATGAAGCATTTAATCAAGTTGGAGAATTATTGCATACCACAATTCCAATGAGCACTAAAGTTAATCAAGCTGCAATTTTGCAACAACCTTTATTATCTGTTGATAAAAACTCAAAAGTTCGAAAAGCTTTTGAAACTTTAGCACAAGAAATTGTTCAGCGTGTCAAATAATATAATTCTGGAAATACTATGGTAAGTAATAAAGAGATATTGGCTAAACGTCTTCAGCAAAATACTCAAAAGCATCAACATGCCCAAAAAGAGCATATTAATGATGTCAAAGAGCTAAGACGTAATGTACAAATTACAGATATTCAGGCTAGCCCTAACCAGCCTCGAAAACTCTTTAATCAACAAGATATTGAAGATTTAGCAGCATCAATTGAGGAAATTGGGCTATTACAACCAATTGCCGTTCGTAGAATAAATGATAAATATGAGTTGATTGCTGGTGAAAGACGATTGAAAGCCCACCAATTTCTCAATAAGAACACCATTGAAGTAATCATTATTGATGCATCGGATGAAGAAGTTGCTTTATTAACATTAGCTGAAAATTTAAAGCGAGAAGATCTGACAGATTATGAAATATATGTTGGATTAACTTCTTTGGATGAAAAATTAAAAAAAAATAAGCAGAAGTTAGCAAAGTCATTAGGTATGAATCGTGAGGATATGTATAAATATTTATCTTTTGAAAAATTACCTGGAGAGTTGATTGAAGATTTGGAAAAACAGCCCTCATTATTAGCACGGACCGCTGCTACAGCAGTGAAAAAGTTTCTATCAGATCATGATGAAAACCATGAAAATGCTAAAAAAGCATTATTCGAAGCATGGTCAAAATTGCTTAAAAAAGAAGTTGAACAGACAAAACTGACATCACTAGCTGAAAAAATCTTTAAATCAAAAGAAACGGAAGAAGTAATTCAAACTTCAATTGTACATAAAATTGAATATGATGGGAAAGTTGCTGGTAATATCAAATTTGACCATAATACATTAAAGGTATCTTTAAAAATCGGCCAATTCGATGATCAAAATTTACAAGAATTAGAAGCTTTCCTAAAACGAATGTTAGAAAAATAAAGTAAAAAAAGTGTAGCAACTTGCTACACTATTTTTTTGTAATTAGGAAAATTTATATAAGAGCCTATCCAATATTAATTTCATTCTTTTTTAGCAATTGAAAAAATAATTTGTTAAATTTCCCCCATGAGAAAACCATATCCCAGCGACATTAGTCGAGAAGCCTTTAAAGAAATTAAACCGTTACTATTGAGCGGAAGAAAACAAACACGTCCAAGAGTCGTTGATGTCTATGAAGTATTTTGCGCATTGCTCTATATTCTAAAAAGTGGATGCAAATGGAGTATGCTTCCTCGAGACTTCCCACCTAAAAGCACTGTGCATTATTACTTCTCGATTTGGAAAAAAAGTCTTCAGAAACTGAACCTAGCATACTTGAGCAAGCTTTAAAAAAATGTAGTTGGCGAGGCCCGTATCAGCAATGGACGCAAAGAACAAACGAGCTTTATCATGATTGATTCACAAAGTGTGGTGAATTTCTAATGCCATATTCACCTTTAATTGCTCTGATTTTGGGCTTTGTTTTGACTCCAATCATGGGTTTAATTACGAAAGGAAAATATTATATTAAAGCTACAGATGATGGGGTAAAAGAATCACGTTATGATGCTACTGGGCTACCTATAGCAACAGTTTATCATTGTGTGTCATGTGATGAAGATTATGAAAGACCTGATATTATGTATTCACATAAGCACAAAGGTGTTATTTGTTCTCTATGTAAGACTTTGGAAAAATAAATGATTTTTCAGATATCTGCTTTTTAATAAGCTCAATTTCGATCAAATCATAAACCCTGATGATTTTGCATCAGGGTTTTTTAATATTTATTGGGAAAACTCTAGAAAAAGTGCGGAAAAATCTATTCTAATCCAAAGAGTGGATACAACATCCATCTCGAATAACCCGACAGCTGCTATTTTTGTCTTAAATGTCCTGACATCATTTAAATGAGAAATCATATTTTCTTGAAGTTTTCATTTGGAGTTTCTGAGCAATATATACGCTTAAATGTGGTGTATGTAGAAAAATTGGCGCAATAATTGCTTTGAACGTTGAGGTGGTGCATTTTGTGAAAGCGATTTATATTTTGAATCAATTTGGATCAAAAGCAGTCCTAAAACAAAGTCAAGCATGGAGAAAAAATGGAAATTTATACTCAACGATTAGAAGTAGTTACAGAAAATTGTGACTTTGATGTCATTGAGCTGACTTTCGATACGCGCCAAAAGAGCCGTTTTCGTGCAACTTTAAAAAATGGGGTAGATATTGGTGCAGATTTGCCGCGTACAGGCATTTTACGCAGTGGATCATATATTTCGACGGAGAGCGGAAATATTCTTAAAGTTGAAGCGAAACCAGAAAAATTGATGAAAGTTTCGGCTCAGCAAGAGTTTGATTTATTAAAAGCTGCATATCATCTCGGCAATCGTCACGTTCCCTTAATGTTGACGCCAACAGCATTATATTTCGAACCAGATCATGTACTGGCTGAAATGGTAGTGGGTTTGGGATTAAACGTTGCAGAGGTAGATCATCCTTTTGAACCTGAAAGCGGTGCCTATGCACAACATCAACATGATCATCGCTTAAGCCCAATCAAGACTTTACATCATGTCCATCACTAATCTATCGCAACTACTCAGCCTGTTGACCTTGTCATCAACTGCGTTACCGATAGGAGCCTATTGCTATTCACAAGGTGTGGAAAGTGCTATTGATCGAGGGCTGATTCATGATGAAGCCTCCAGCATTGCTTATTTTGAAGAAGTGTTGGAAATGCTCTTGGTTCGTTTTGAGTTACCTGTGTTGAAACGTTTAATGCAATACAGTGATGACGAAGAAAATTTTACTTACTGGGCAAACTTTTACCGCGCCAGCCGTGAGAGTAAAGAGTTACTGGCGGAATCGAAGCAGTTGGCATTTTCTTTAAATGCATGGATTAGAGACGTATTAAAGCAACCCATTAAAGTGAAAAAACAGCTGGGCTTTGTTCCAGTGTATGGAAGCCTGTGTGGCACCTTGGGGCTAAATCAATCCGAAGTACTTACAGCGTATACCTTTACCGTTTTAGAAAATCAGGTCTTGGCGGCAGTCAAAACCCTACCACTTGGGCAAATGAGTGGTCAGCGTATTTTGTGGCATTTACATGCGCTTATTCCCGAAGCAATTGCGCGTGCACTGGAGCTGCAAGACACTGAAATCAGTAGTGCCTTACCGCAATATGCCATGCTAAGTATGCACCACGAGACCCAATATTCAAGACTATTCAGATCATAATTTTAAGAGGATAAAACATGTCACAACGTAGCCCATTACGTGTAGGAATTGGTGGACCAGTCGGGTCAGGTAAAACGGCACTTACCTTGAATTTATGTCAGGCCTTACGTGAAAAATATAATATGGCGGTCGTCACCAATGACATTTATACCAAAGAAGATTCAAACTTTTTAACCCGCAATGAAGCCATGTCTCCAGAGCGTATTGTCGGGGTAGAAACGGGTGGTTGCCCGCATACCGCCATTCGTGAAGATGCGTCTATTAACCTCGCGGCAATTGATGATTTATGTGAAAAGTTTGATGGACTTGAGCTGATTATTATTGAAAGTGGTGGGGATAATTTGGCGGCGACGTTTAGTCCTGAGCTTTCAGATCTAACCTTGTATGTGATTGATGTGGCAGGGGGAGAAAAGATTCCACGTAAAGGTGGTCCGGGCATTACCAAATCTGATTTGTTGATTATCAATAAAACAGACTTGGCACCTATGGTCGGAGCAAATTTAAGTGTAATGGACAAAGATGCTAAACGCATGCGTGGGGATAAGCCGTTCTTGTTTAGCAATATGAAAACCAAAGAAGGTCTGGAAATTATTATTTCGTTCATTGAAAAACAAGGTCTATTCAAAGCGTAATTCGGGGAAACACAATGACTTATTTAAAAAGAACTTTAGCCACTTTCGCCGCAGCTTTTCCAATGTGGGCAATGGCACATCCTGGTCATGAACAACAGAATAGTTTTTTAACGGGCTTTATTCATCCCTTTACTGGAATTGATCACCTCACGATGGCGATCGCTTTTGGTGTGCTGCTGTGGTCAGCGGCTAATCGTTGGAAAGTAGGTGGATTGTTGGGTTTAGTTATTGCCATGATTGCAGGTTTTAGCCTTGGACAATTGCATATGGTTTCTGCGAATATTGCTGAATACGGCATTGTTTTCTCCTTATCTGTTCTTGCCATTGCCCTATGGACCAAAGCCAATCGACTGTTTGCAGTTGCGACTATGGTTTTAGCAAGTTTTCATGGTATGGCGCATGGTGCCGAATTGAGTCATTCAGGTCATGTGATCGGTTTAGTCTTCGGCATGGTTGTTGCTATGTCTTGTATCTACGCAGGTGGCTTGGGTTTAGGTGCATTGGTACAAAAATATGTGCCACATGGTAAGAAAATTGTCGGTGGAATTGCCGCAGTTGTTGCATTGATTGGTTTGGCTTAATGATTTTTAGGTCGTTTTGATGAACAAATTTCAGCACAGAAAATTATTGGTATTGATCACGCAGAGGAAGCATGCAGGATTTAACCGTCAGTCGAACGCATGATGCTCAATTATGGTTTGCCAAGTTGGAACTCGGTTTTCAGGCTCAAAAAGAGCCTGAATGCACGGTGTTACATCACCGCAAACATTATGGTCCTGTTCGGGTACAAAAAATGCTTTGGCCTGAAAAAACAGGGGTTTGCCATGCCATTATTGTGCATCCACCTGCGGGCATTGCGGGTGGGGATCACCTGACTTTTGATATGTCTGTCGATGCGCAGGCTCATGCCTTAGTGACCACCCCGGGCGCAGGTAAATGGTACAAAACCAATGGTAAAAAGGCCTATCAGCATATCAATATTTGTTTGAATGCTGATGCTATTTTTGAATGGCTGCCGCAAGAAACCATGCTGTTTAATGGTGCGAATGCGCATTCAGAAACCATCATTCATTTGGATCATGCAGCCAGTTTTATTGGTTGGGACATGTTGGTCATTGGTCGCCAAGCACGTGAAGAGCAATTTAGTGATGGTGCCTATAGCAACCAGTTCAAATTGTTCCGTAATCAAACTTTGTTGGTGGCAGATACTTTAAGTTTTAAGGGCAATGACCGCTGGTTAAGTTCATGCCTAGGCATGCATGGTCAATCTGTGATGGGGAGTTTCTGGGCCGTGCCCCCCATGCAATATCGTGCCAGTTTAGATTTAGAACAGTATTTGGATTTAATCCGTGAACTGATGATGCGTATGGATGTACCTGTCACCTTAACGGTTTTGGATGATGTGATTTGTGCGCGCTATTTGGGGAATGATGTTCGGCAATGTCATGATGCCTTTGCTGCCATCAGAGCTAGATTAAGACGCTATTGGTACGATCTGGATGAAGAATTTCCACGTATTTGGAGAACTTAAAGTCATTTTAGCCTGTAATTTCAAGACAAAATGATACAACGCAATTTTGGTCATGCACGGCTCATGAGCAAAGCATCTCCACGTTTAAATAGGTAAAAGATATGGAATTAAATCCAACAGAAAAAGACAAACTTTTAATTTTTACTGCGGGCTTGGTTGCAGAGCGCCGTAAAGCACGTGGTTTAAAGCTGAATTATCCTGAAGCGATTGCGTATATTTCTGCTGCCTTGCTTGAAGGTGCACGCGATGGCATGAGCGTAAGCGAGTTGATGCACTACGGCACGACTTTACTGAGCCGCAATGATGTGATGGATGGCATTGCAGAAATGATTGTTGAAGTCCAAGTTGAAGCAACCTTTCCAGATGGCTCAAAACTGGTGACTGTACATCAACCGATTATGTAAAGAACAATAAGGAATAAAGATGATTCCAGGTGAAGTAATTACGCCAGATCGCGATATTGAGTTAAATGTTGGACGTGAAACCCTAAAAATAACGGTTGCGAATACTGGGGATCGACCGATTCAAATTGGTTCACATTTTCACTTTTATGAAGCCAATGATGCTTTGCAATTTGAGCGCGAGCGTGCCAAAGGCTACCGTTTGAATATTGCAGCAGGCACCGCAGTACGTTTTGAGCCAGGTCAGAGCCGAGATGTCGAGTTGGTGGCACTAGCTGGAAAGCGTGAAGTGTATGGCTTTTCGGGTCGAGTGATGGGGAAACTTGACTAAGTCGGGCCATCAAAATCTTTTAAGAATTTAGAGTAATCTATGATGAAAATGTCACGTCGTGCATATGCGGAAATGTTCGGACCAACAGTAGGAGATCGTGTTCGCTTGGCGGACACGGAACTGTTTATTGAAGTCGAACAAGACCTGACCACTTATGGTGAAGAAGTTAAATTCGGTGGTGGTAAAGTCATTCGAGATGGCATGGGACAGTCCCAATTGTTGGCAGATGATGTTGCTGATACCGTTATTACCAATGCACTTATTGTCGATTGGTGGGGCATTGTGAAAGCTGATGTCGGTATAAAGAATGGTCGTATCTGGAAAATTGGCAAGGCTGGGAATCCAGATATACAACCCAATATTACCATTCCGTTGGGAGCTGCCACGGAAGTGATTGCAGGGGAAGGTCAAATTCTCACTGCAGGTGGCATCGATACGCATATTCACTGGATTTGCCCGCAGCAAGTGGAAACTGCACTCATGTCAGGTACAACCACCATGATTGGTGGTGGAACAGGTCCAGCAGCGGGAACATCCGCCACCACGGTAACACCGGGACCATGGCATATTGCGACCATGTTGCAAGCCATCGATGATTTACCCATGAATATTGGACTATTGGGCAAAGGAAATTTGAGTTTACCGGATCCTGTCCGCGAGCAGATTGAAGCGGGTGTGGTGGGTTTGAAATTGCACGAAGACTGGGGTTCCACACCCGCTGCCATCGATAACTGTTTAACGGTTGCCGATGAATACGATGTTCAGGTTGCCATTCATACCGATACTTTAAATGAAAGTGGCTTCTTGGAAGAAACGCTGGCGGCATTTAAACAGCGTACCATTCACACCTATCATACCGAAGGTGCAGGTGGTGGGCATGCCCCTGATATTTTAAAAGCCATTGGTCAAGCCAATGTGTTACCATCTTCAACCAATCCCACCCGTCCTTATACCGTCAATACCATTGATGAGCATTTGGACATGCTGATGGTGTGTCATCATTTAGATCCTGCAATCTCAGAAGATGTTGCGTTTGCCGAAAGCCGAATTCGCCGTGAAACCATTGCCGCGGAAGATATTTTGCAAGATTTGGGCGCAATTTCCATGATGTCGTCCGATTCACAGGCAATGGGACGTGTAGGAGAAGTGATTATTCGTACATGGCAAACGGCACATAAAATGAAAGTGCAGCGCGGACCACTAGAAGGTGATACGCCACATACCGATAATCAACGGGTTAAACGTTATATTGCGAAATATACAATTAATCCAGCGATTACCCATGGTTTAAGTCATGAAGTCGGCTCGGTCGAAGAAGGCAAGCTGGCAGACTTGGTGCTGTGGAAACCTGCATTTTTTGGTGTTAAACCTGCCATGATTATTAAAGGCGGTATGATTGCAGCAGCGCCAATGGGTGACATCAATGCGTCCATTCCAACACCACAGCCTGTGCATTACCGTCCAATGTTTGGCGCAAATGCGCGCGGTGCACATAACACCTGTATTACCTTCTTGTCTCAGGCAGGAATTAACAATGGCGTAGCGGAAAAATTAGGTCTGAAGAAAATCATTTCTGCATGTAAAAACACGCGTAATATTTCCAAAGCTGACATGAAGCACAACACCTATACACCAGTGATGGAAGTTGATCCAGAAATTTACGAAGTACGGGCAGATGGCGTGCATTTAACTTGTGAGCCAGCAGAGGTATTACCAATGGCTCAGCGTTATTTTTTATTTTAAAGATTATCTTTTTAAGACCTAAAATATTCAGTCTGCGGATCATGTTTGGTGTGATGCAGACTTTAATGATTGATATTGTAAGAGTATTGTAGCTCTGATGATATTGCATGTGTAAAGAGGAAACATGTAAGGAGATGCTTAGATAACATTATGGAATAAAGTCATTGAGAATTAAGTTCAAGTCTACTTTAAAATAATTTATCGGCTGAAATTATTAATTATGTAAAATCATCTTATTTGGTACGTAATTTGCTTAACTAAAAAATTAGCTCTTAAAGAGATTTCTTTAATGAAGACTTCATTTCAAGCAAAGCGTATTGGTTTTTTACTTCTTGATGGATTTTCAATGATAGCATTTTCAAATGCTGTTGAGGTCTTTAGAATGGCAAATTATGTTGAAAAAAGTCATTTATATCAATGGAATGTGACAGGTTTAGATGGGCATCATACTTGTGCTAGCAATGGTTTGCAGGTGCAGCATACTTGCAAAATACAGCATCTTTTTGAAATGGATATTGTGTTTATTTGCGGTGGTTTTCAGCTTTTTAAGTTGAATAACCCATTACATAAAATTTTTTTGAAGCGTTTAGATCAGGCGAATATAGCTTTAGGTGGGATTTGTACTGGTGCATATGTGTTGGCAAGTGCAGATCTATTGAATGGTTATCAAGCGAGTTTACATTGGGAAAACTCTTTAGCTGCACAAGAAGAATTTCCGCAAGTTAATTTTAATCCACATATTTTTAGTTTGGATCGGAACCGATTTACCTGCTCGGGGGGGCTTGCATCCATAGATATGTGTTCGCAACTCGTGGAGCAACATTACAATGCCAATTTAGCCAAGAGAATTTGTGAACAATTTATTGTACATCACTTGCGTGAAAATACGGATATTCAACACCAACCCATCTCGAAGCAGGGTAAAGATATTCATCCTCTTGTCAAAGAGGCAATTCGTTTAATGGAAAATAATATTAATGAACCATTAAATATTTTAGAAATTTGTCATTTGATTCATAGTCAAACACGAACGTTAGAACGCTCATTTCAAATGCATTTCGACTGTTCTCCCAAAGAATATTATTTAAATATACGCTTAACACATGCACAAAATTTATTGAAACAATCTTCTATGAGCGTCTCTAATGTAGCATTAGCCTGCGGTTTTGCTAATGCGTCTAGTTTTAATAAAGCCTATAAAAACCAATTTAATTATTCTCCGAAAAATGAACGTGGCATTTTGGAATTAGCTTTTTAATTTGTCGAATTTTGACAATTTTTTAGCGATTTTGGAAAAAAACAACGTTTCAAAAATACCTATGCTTGATTCATACAGACACACAACATGAAAGGTATTAGTGATGAATATTCAAGCAAATATGGTGAAAGATACGTTACCTGCACTTTTAACGATTGAAAATGGTAAAAAAGTGCAGTCAACTTTCTCAAAACAAGAATATGAAAACCGTCATAGAAAATTACGTCAAATGATGGCGGATCAACAAGTTGATTCAGTTTTATTCAGCTCTATGCATAACATCAACTATTACGTTGATTTCCTGTATTGCTCATTTGGTCGCTTTTTTGGTGTAGTAGTTACAGATCAAAAAGTGGTGAGTATTTCTGCAAATATTGATGGTGGTCAACCTTGGCGTCGTACAGTAGGTGACTACAATGTGGTCTATACCGATTGGCAGCGTGATAACTATTTCCGTGCTGTTGCACAAGAAATTCCCAACAAAGGTCGTGTAGGGGTTGAGTTTGACCATCTGCCGATTGAGCGATTAAACAAGCTGAAAGCATTCTTGCCAAATGTTGAGTTTGTCGATATTAGTGCCACTTGTATGAAGCTGCGTATGGTGAAATCTCTCGAAGAAATTGCGCACATTAAACAAGGCGCAGCCGTATGTGATATTGGCGGTTTTGCATTAACTGCGGCTATCAAAGAAGGTGTGCACGAGCACGAAGTCGCGTTGGCATCGACACAAGCGATGGTGCGTGAAATTGCTAAACGTTTTCCGCATTCAGAATTAATGGATACTTGGACTTGGTTCCAATCAGGCATTAATACTGATGGTGCACACAATCCTGTGACTACTCGTCAAGTGCAAAAAGGCGATATTTTAAGTCTGAACTGCTTCTCAATGATCGCGGGTTATTACACTGCACTTGAACGGACTCAGTTCTTTGACCACTGTGATGATGCTTCATTAAAAATTTGGCAAGCGAATGTCAAAGTGCATGAGGCAGGTTTGAAACTGATTCAACCTGGTGCACGGTGCTGCGATATTGCTAACGAATTAAATGAAATTTACCTTGAAGAAGGTTTGCTTCAATACCGTACTTTTGGTTATGGACATTCATTCGGCGTACTTTCCCACTACTATGGTCGTGAAGCTGGTTTAGAGCTTCGTGAAGATATTGATACCGTGATTGAACCTGGAATGGTGATTTCAATGGAACCTATGCTTATGTTGCCACAAGGTATGGCAGGTGCGGGCGGTTATCGTGAACACGACATTTTGGTGGTGACTGAATCAGGCACTGAAAATATCACTAAATTCCCTTATGGCCCTGAGCACAACATTATCAAGGCATAAGTCACAAGGCATCCCAAATCGGGATGCCTTTTTTGGTGGAGAAAATAATATGAATGAAAAAGCTAAATCTGATCAAAACACTTTAAAACGCGTTGCTACTGCAAGTTTTATTGGTAACTTTGTTGAATGGTTTGATTATGCTGCTTATGGTTTTTTAGCCACTGTGATTGCTTTGGTTTTCTTTCCAAGTAGTGATCCTGTAGTTGCATTAATGTCAACCTACGCCATCTTTGCTTTGTCCTTTATTGTTCGGCCTTTTGGTGGAATTTTCTGGGGATATATTGGTGATAAATATGGGCGAAAACATGCACTGTCTTGGTCAATTATGATTATGACATTGGCAACTATGTGTATTGCGCTCTTACCAAATTATGCTTCTATTGGAATATTTGCACCACTTTTATTGCTTTTCTTTCGGATGATTCAAGGCTTTTCCGCTTCAGGTGAGTATGCTGGTGCATCTAACTTTTTAGCTGAATACGCCCCTAAAAATAAAAAGGGCTTATATACTAGCTTAGTGCCAGCCAGTACAGCCGCAGGTTTATTGTTGGGTTCATTGATGTCAGCTGCCATGTTTGCATGGATGTCAGAATCATTCTTATATGAATACGGCTGGAGAATACCATTCTTATTGGCTGCGCCACTGGGTTTAATTGGTCGTTTCATTCGTCTAAAACTTGAAGATACCCCCGAATTTCTGGCACATCAAAAAACGAGCCATAAAGAAACTTTCCCGATTAAAGCATTATTTACAGAATACCGTCAGCCATTATTTAAAGCGTTTGCAATCGCATCTTTAAATGCGACTGCGTTCTACTTAATTTTTAGCTATATGCCAAATTATTTGTCGACTGAATTAGGGGTAAATAAAACCGAATCTTTTATTTCAGGCGCTATTTCTTTAGCATTTTACATCGGCATTGTATTTATGATGGGTAAATATTCTGACCGTATGGGCCGCAATAAAATGTTAGCTATGGCATGTATAGGCTTTATAATTTTAACTTTCCCACTGTTCTACTTCTTATCTGATACATCATTTATTGGCATGATTATCATTCAATTGGTTTTCTGTAGCCTACTTGCGATGAATGATGGCAGTTTGCCTGCATACCTCACTGAGCTTTTCCCTGTGCATGTGCGTTATACCGGTTTTGCATTTAGTTTTAATACAGCGAATGCACTGCTGGGCGGTACGATTCCACTACTTGCAACATGGTTGATTCATAGTACAGGCAGTACTTTAGCACCAGCCTTTATTTTAATTGTGATTGCCTTATTTAGCATGAGCGTATTGGTTCAGAGCAATAAAGCGAAACTTGTCACGGTCTAATCCTCTTGGATGAGACCTTTGTAAATTTGTTATAGGGAACAAAAATATGAATACACAATCACAATGGCTTGGTGCTTTATTGGTCATTATGGGGGCAGTTGGTTGGGGGACTTTAGGCATTGCCAGTACCCAATTGGCAAATGCAGGCTTGAGTAATAGTTCAGTAACAGGATTGCGGATTGTCGGTACATTTATTTGTTTATTGGCCTTTTTACCTTTTCTTTATAAGGTTTTACGAACACTGCAATTTCAAGATATTCCTAAATTGGTCATTCAATCATTACTCGGTATGCTTGGAATGACTTTCTGTTATTTTAATGCGGTACAACATGTAGGACCAGCTATAGCAGTAGCATTGCTTTATACTGCTCCTATTTGGAGTGTGGTACTTTCTTTTATTTTTTTGAAAGAGCGAATAACGTTAAAGTCAATGATGCTCACTCTTGTGGCTGTGAGTGGTGTTGCATGTATGATGCTTGGTGATAATCAGCTCAATATGACGGGGGTTCTATTTGGTTTAGCCTCAGGCATTTGTTATGCTGCTTATGGGGTGATTGGTAAAGATATTATTGACCACTATAGCCCGACTTTTTTATTGTTCAGTTCAATGATGGTTAGTGCGCTTGCGATTTTTCCCTTTATTCACTTCCAAGAAATTGAAAGTCTGGTCTCGAATATAGACTTCAATATTGTGATTGCCTGTATCTTATTAATTGTGTTTGGGACGTTATTACCTTTTGCTTTATATACCTATGGATTGAAGTATTTAAAGGCATCACAAGCTTCTATTTATACTATTTTTGAACCATTAACAGCAGTCATTCTTGCCAGCCTGTTCGCCAATGTACAGCTTTCCAATGCGCAGATATTTGGAGTAATTTTGATTATTAGCGTGTCATTGCTCAATGTGATTTTAGGTAAAGCCGATCTCAATCCCGAAAAAGTTTATTCCACTCATTAATTTTTTACATATATCAATTTCAAATTTATTTTGGTGCAGGGTAACACATGGCTAAAAATCTTTCATGTACTCAGTGTAACCATTATTGGATTATTGCATATAAAGCTGTTTTTGTGGAAGTTGAATATTCAGCTTCAGGGGGAGGTTCGTGGCAACTAATAACACTAAATATAAAAAAAATGGAAGAATAATTCACTAAGTTATTGTTTTTAATTTGATGCTTGTTTTATATGGGGATGATAATAACTTCTGATTACTAGTTTTTACCTTAAAGATACCGATTGAAAGATTCATTTAAAGGCTATGAATACATGAGTTTTACAGTTTGGCTAGGTCAGCATGAGTACTTTTCGCAAGATTTAAGATCGACCATGAACGTGATTAAGTTATAGGGGATTGATGAAATAGTTTTTATGACTTTCTGGCTTTCTGGGCTGATTTTATCAAATTCATGTCTATGCAAAATTGCGACATATTTCTCGTGTTGGTAGGTATCCAGAGTTTGGTCTGCATCTATCCATTGATGTGGTTCTAGGATTTTAGACCACGCCTATAAGTGATAATCTACTCCCCAATAAGCATGGGAAATGCTTGTTTTTGGAGTCAACCATGACACGAAGAAAACGTCGTAATCATTCAGCAGAGTTTAAAGTTAAAGTTGCTCTCGCAGCAATTAAAGGCGACCACACAATCGCTGAACTTTCTACTCAATTCGATTTACATCAAAACCAAATCATTGATTGGAAAAATCAACTGCTTGAGCAATCAGTCAATATTTTTTCACGACCAACAGCACAAAAAGAACCAGAGATTGACCTCAAAGCTCTACATGCCGAGATAGGACATCAGGCATTGCAAATTGATTTTTTAGAAGGTGCGCTCAGAAAAATAGGGCAGCTGAGCGGCAAAAAATGATCGATAAGACCCATCAACTTTCGGTACGACAACAATCGCAATTGATTCAAATCAATCGCAGTACGTTGTATTACAAGCCCAAAAAGATTTCATCAACTGATTTGCGTTGGATGCGTCTAATCGATGAAATTCATCTCGACTACCCATTTATGGGCAGTCGAATGATACGAGATATGCTACAGCGTCAAGGACATCAAATAGGTCGGCGTAAAGTCCGACGTTTAATGCGCTTGATGGGAATACATGCCTTGTATCCAAAACCCAATACCAGTAAGCCTAATCTTGCACACCGTATTTTCCCATATCTGTTGAAAAACATGGTCATCGATCACTCTAATAACAGAAAACTAAAAAAAAGTGGAAGAATATTTGAAATTTAGATCAACTTTAATAAGAAAAACCTATGTATTTGTTGATAATTGTAATTTTAAGAAGATTTGATTGATTAATTAAATGAATTTTCATATACAAAGATATGCTCATTTTTTATATCGATAAAAATGTTAAAATTTGACTATTTAGTAAAAAATATAGAGATTTTTATGGGGCAATTTATATTGCCCTTTTGCTTTGGTCGAAAAAATGTTCAACTTGAGATAGTAAAAATCAACTCAGAATTACTGAAAATCAGAAAGATTAAACAGAGTCAGAAAGCCGTAGTACAAGCAAAGTTCAAAGCAATCTACGTCAAAATTTGGCAAAAAATCTTGCTATTGATGCAAACGGAGCCTGGCTTACGTGTGCATTCTAATTATGTTGCAATCTTACAGCTGATACATAATCTTGATGATTTTATCGAAAAATCACAGCAACACTTGTGCTTTGAAAGGAAAGCTCAGAAAGAGCTGGATGCTAAATTTTTTGCTCGATTTTTTAAGCTAACAAAGAATTCAATAAAAGATCAACTTTTACAAAATTGTTTAGATCGTAATGAATTTAGACAATGCAATGTGATAAAAAATTAAGCGAAAATGAATATGCCGAAGATTGACGCAGAAGAGCACTTTTTAGATTTAGCAGAAAAATTCCAAAAAGATTATTGTCTGTTACATGATGATGTTGTGAATACACAATTTATTGATCTATCAGATGATTTGTATAAAGAAGTCTACGCGCTATACAAATTAGCACAACAAATTTATAGCTATATATCAGGCTCCAGACAGATCGGTAAGTATTCTTTTTTGGCTGCTTTGAGTTATTTTTCATGTCCGAATATTAGTAATACTCAAGAGTTGTCGTCTGTACGTTATTTGATTTTGCAAGCGAGTTTTTTAACATATCGGCAGTATCAAGAATTTGCAAAGATTGATAAAGCTGAGAATAAGCAAAAACATGTTTGTGATCTCTTTCGCTATGTATCACGATATGTTCTGGATTCTAATCATGCTGAATTATTTCAAGAATGCAGTGAGCTACTAAATCGCTATGTGACGTACGAACGTAATTTGAAAAAAGAGGATCGTAATCAACTTTTTAATATTAAAGATTTCAAACAAGTACAAGTCATAGAGTATTTATCGGCTCTATTAATAATTTTTAAAAGACTAGATGATCGTCGTGTAGTTCATCGTCAGCGTAAGTCAAAAAAAAGCAAAGTTTTGGAATGGCCAACTAAAAATGAACTCAAAAAATTTCGTGAAATAAAATCAGGTAAGCATGAAGATATCGGACATAACGCAAAGATCAGTTTTTATGATGCCTCTCTTTACAAAGATGAAGATGGTGAAATTGAGTTATTGGACACTGAAGTAGAATTATACTCTGAAGATGAAAAAACTAAAAATTTTAATCATTTAATTAGTGATTATGCTGCGTATTACACGCGGCATCGCCAACGCCGTCATGCGCCATTTATTACAAATCCACATTATTTGGCGCCAGATATACTGAAGCAAATTGTTTATGTGCTAAGAGATGAATTATCAGGACAACCGAGGAATGCGGCGATCGCTGCTGCCTGTTTATTGTCTTTATTGACGGGATTATCACCCGTTGCACTGATGGATTTTAATGACCTTATTCAGGAGGGTACGTTGATTCAAAATGGTTCAAGTAGACGTCGCGAATATTTACTCAAATTAAATCTTAATATTACAGAGCAGAAGATTAAGAGCTTAAATGATGAGCGATGGAATGAAGTGATGACACATCAACTACATTTACCTTCTGCTTGGTTTGACTATATAGAACAAGCATCGAATCCAATAATTTCTTCAACAGACATTAATACAAAACTTAAGAATTGGCTTGATAATCGGTTTGTAGGTTCGATCACTGTTGAAAAACTGCAGGCTCAATTATATTTTCATATATATTATGAAACATATAATGAATATCTAGCTCATGTAATTGCTGGGCGGGATAGTCAGCATCACATGCCTGGTATCTATTATGGAGGGCTACCGAAAGCTCAACTCAGTAGCACATATCTAGCCTTTGTAGAAACAGCACTTACACCACATTCCTCGGAATTTACTGAAGACACGGCTGAACTAAAAATATTGCAACAACAATTCAAAGTGCAATCTGCATTATCTATCGGAAGGATAGGGAGCCAACTGGCACTTGAACCCAGTTTTGTGAAAGAGCAATTTGCTTTTTTACATAAACATTGCCAAGAAAATATTCAAAAAGATCAACATATCATTAATCAACTGAATGCATACGCATGTTGGATGTGGCATATCAGCTTGTTGAGTTTGGCAAGTCGGCCTAAAGAAAACCTGTTGGGGAATTTGGATGATTATTGTGTTGAGCTCAAGCTTTTATATGTGAATGATAAAAGAAATAGTAAAGCAAGAAAAGATGGTCGTTTTATCCCATTATCTGATTTTTTCATAAAAACACTGCAAAATTACACAGTCTTTTTAGAACAAATTATTGAAGCGTACGGTTCGTTTTTTAGACAAGTCTTTACAAAGAAAATTACTGTAAATGATCTTTTTGGCAAGGTCATTGATAGTAAAGATATCTTGCCGATAACTGTCAAAGAGTGGCAGAGCAGAAAAATTAAGTTAATCCCTTTATCTCGAAACTGGGTAAATTTATATATGGAAGGAATCTTTCCAAAGAATATGTATTCGAATTGGTTACGTCATTTTGATATGAATTTTTTGATGTATGCAGAAGAAAAAGAAGAAAAAGAAAAAAAAGAAGAAAAAAAAGAAGAAAAAACTGCTTTAGCATTCCATTTAATACAGGCTCTTTATGGTCATGATCAACGTGACCGAGAGGCTTTTCATCCGCATTCTTCACTTATTCCGAATGTCTATGTACAGCAAGCCCGCCAGCAATTGCAAGATAATGTCAAATTTTTATCGATTAAACACTTAGAGCGAAAATAGTTGTATGCAAAAAATCAAAGAACTAATAAAACCGCAACTAGATGATCTATTTGTTGATATTCATAAATTGGTGAAAAAGTCGCTAGATAGACAGCCTTCTTCACCTGAAGTATTGACGAAAGACATGCAGCAAAAACTTGATCAGCAGATCGCTGAAAAATGGCATGACATTAAAGATAGTGTTGATTGTTTGAGTCAAAAGTTGAGCCGAGACGAACAATCAAAACTGATGCAATTAACTGAAGATGAATTTAATAAAAGAAGGAGGCAATTCAACCAGAATGTAGATAAAAAATCATACAGAATTAAGCTAAATCCACATACGAAACGGATAGTACTGCCTAGAAAAATTGAAAGTACAGAGTCACGATTAGAACAGGGGCATCTACATATTTTGGTAGTCAAGGAATTAAGGCAGTATTGGCAAGATTCATTTGAATATTGGGATGAACCGAAGTACTTATGGGGAAATTTATGCTTAAGTTTTATATATATTTCAGGCTGTGCAGATGAACAGCATTTGATTACTATTCAGAAACAATTGCAGGATGCCATTGAGCTTGGTACAGATCTGAATTGTTTTCGGTTATACCATTCTGATTATCAAAAGATCACTAATCCATTGTTACTACATTATCGTGTTGAAAACTCTCAATATGGCAACGATGTAGAACAGGGAAAGTTGTACAAATGGAAACATGTTTTTTTTAACCCATATGCGCAGTTCATTTTACAATATTTAAAAAAGTTGAAAGCCACTCAGAAAGAATTTCGTCTGCAACATTCAGTTGAAGATTGTATTTTAGAAAGCTTGAGTAAGATAGGCAGGAAAAAAAGTCTTGGGGATCTGCAATATCAAATTAAACGCCGTGGATTTCGTGCATTTAATGATGTGCAAATGGTACTCGAATTTAATCCAAACCTTAGCCTAGATATATTTTTGAGTAATGTGCTTCAGCAAGAGATTAATACTGTCGCTTTAAGGCCATCCGAATTTAGATTGCTGTGGAATAATGATTACAATCAAGTCACAGAACAAGAGAGTCGCCCTATTCATTTTGAACAAGAGCAGTTACTTCCGGAAGTTCCGACTGCTCAAAGCAAATTACAAACGATTCCGTATGAGTTGATGTTGTTTGATCAAAAGAAACGTAAAGGTCAAAAAGTTGAGCGTTTAGATAAAAAGAGGAATAAAGAAGAACGCACGCTACGTTTTTGGCAAGAAACCAGAAGGGTGTTAGAGGAGAAGATAGTTGATGCTAATACGGAGGAAAAGTCTTTAATTGATGCTCAACTACGCTTAATTCACTGGTTAATGCATTTAAAAAAACGAGGGCTTCAATTATCAACTATTGAAAGCTACTTAGGATCGTTTGGTAAAGAATTTATATTTGAGATTTGGCTCAATAAATTAGATTTAAAGCAACAATCCATTGATGATTATGAGGATTTATATCGGCAGCTATTGAAATACAGCAGTGAACGTGATGAAAAAGCAGTTCAACGAGATTCGGTGAAAGGAAAAACCTCTCGTAAGATGCACCAAAGCGCAGAATACCGTTTTGGTCGCCTAAAAGATTTTCATCAATTCTGTATAGAGAATTATGATGCTCCAGGGGTATTGGTGTTACAGAATTCAAGTTTTAAGCATTTACAAATTTGCAATGCACGGCTAGTGAGTCCTTTGCTATTTGGCAAATTATTGGAAAAACTAGAAAATTTAAGTCAAGAGCCAACGGCATCAGAGTGGGTCGATCATCTGAGTTGTTTAAAGCTGATGTATTTACTAAGTTATAGAACTGGACTTCGATTAAATGAAGTTCGTTGTCTTAAAATACAAGATATTATTTGCCCAGAGTTACTTTGTAAAGAAAAAGAAAATACAGCTTTTAATAATATCACGCTTCATATTCAGAACAATTCATATCGCCGTCTGAAAACGCAAAGTGCAAATCGTCAAATACCTTTGAAAATTGCATTGTCAGAACATGAGTTTTTAGTAGTACAACGTTACATACAACATCGTTATGAGCAATATTTGGTTAATCAGCAGGATGATCTACTTTTTAGTGTGAATCATCGTGTATTAACTGATCAATGTATCAGCAAAATTACAGTAGATTTGTTTAGTCAAATATTAGGTATGCATCATGGCTTTAGTTTTCATACATTACGCCACAGTGCTGCTAACTATCTAGCAATAACTTTGCTCGGTTCAAAAGAAATGATCAAGACCTACACAGATTGTCCTTGGGTAAAAGCAAAAAAGATGAGGGATTTATTGTTTGGTATGAAAGCACGTGCTCAAGAAGAGATTATTCAACATAAATGGCAGGTGCTCGCCTCTTGGATGGGGCATAGCAGTATTGAGCAAACGGCTTCAAATTACCTTCATGTTTTGGATTTATTAGCAGTCGATCGAATTTATAATTCGCCGTGTATCATTTCAAAAAAAGTATTAGAACAGTGTTTTAGTCCAGTGAAGTCAAGTACAGACTACATAAACCTAAATCGTTATACTCAGCAGCAGAAATGGTTTAATTCTTATCAGCAAACACAGCCAGTTACGATTGCTGGCCGACAAGAAAAGAAGTTTAGTATCGAGAAGAGTAATCTGACACCTTTTCAACGTTTGATAAGTTTTAGAGAAGGTCGTTTAAGCGAAGATACTCAAGCTCAAGAATGGATGCAACGATGTCAATGGATGAGCAATAAATGGATGGATCGCCAAAAATTTAATTTAAAAACGAATTATGTTTATAGTAAGAATTTAGAAGAGAGTTGGTTTGATGAACTTTACGAAAAGGCTAAAAAACTGACTCGTCAAGATGAAATAATTCCTCTCCTTGATTTTCATTATAAAGATGATAGGCAGCAAGATGCACTGAAAGAAAAGAACATGTTTAAGGCGCTTAAAATATTATTATTACTTGGAAAACTGCGTAAGAATTTTCTACATTTTCAATGCCGAATGAAAGGTGATGAGCAACAAATTGTTAATTTTATTACTGGTATAGAGCCAATGTTAGGAGATCATCTGTATTTAGAAAAACAAAACTACCCAGTTAATTTGGGTGCTCCTGAGCGAACCGTTAAATTTAGTTTTCAAAGAGTTGTCGGTTCTAACAAAAAAAATGTTACTCCGCTGGTTATATTTAATTTAATGTTAAAAATGATGCAAGAAGATGAACTCTGGATCAAATAGCCTAAGCATCTTAAAAAGGGGAAATTTAAAAGCTTTAGCATCACAGTTTCGTCACTGGATTTTAGACACTAGTGTAAATTGGTAAATCGCTGAGCTAAAGTGTTGTAGTCCAAACTCGATATGACAGTTACCCATTTTATAGTGTGCCTGTCAGGTTAAATTTGAGCTAAATTATTCTCAGCCCAAATCCGCTTCCAATCAAATAATGATTCAAGTGGCGTGCCGCCTCTGCTCAATCTAATTCACAGTACCTAAAACAGGTATCAACTTCGGCCCAGCCATTCTCGCTTTGCTAATGATATCCACCAGCTCATAATAAGTCAGTTCAAACTTATCATCACTATCAAAAACATAAACCATGTTCTTGCCTTCATGTTCTTGCGGAGTAGGTGGTACAAATCGTTTCGGGATTAGGAGTTGAGTAATTTGTTCGTCAGTTAATTTAAATAAGTGCATGTTTTTATCCTACTCTAGGTAAGTCAGACCATTTTGTTAAATACGATGGTGATCTAAGGTTTTGATTCATGTGCCATGAGGCTTCTTGATTGTTGGCAATGCCTAGCGTAACGAGATTCTTCCCAAACTGAACCGTACCGGGTTTGTCGGAGAGTCAATATTCTGAGAGACTATCGCGATGACAAAATTAAAATATACCCCTGAAATCAGAGAAAGAGCGGTTCAATTACTAATTGAATCTGAAAAAGATTATCCTTCTACTTGGGCAGCAATCACAGCTATTGCTCCTAAAATCGGTTGTACTCCTGAAACACTACGTGTTTGGTATCAAAAATATTTAGATAGACAAAATCCTATTAAAGTACAACAGATATCTGATCAAGAAAAAATGAAGCAAATGGAACGTGAAATTAAAGAATTAAAGCGTGCCAATGAAATTCTACGTAAAGCAGCCGCTTTTTTCGCCCAGGCGGAGCTCGACCGCCCACACAAATAATGGTGGATTTCATCCATAACAATAAAGACTTATATGGTGTTGATGCGATTTGTAGGATTTTACCGATCGCAGCTTCAACCTATTACCGAACTTTAGATCTCGCTGACAATCCAGAACATCGAGCGAAACGAGATCTACATGATGAGCATCATGCTGAACAAATTAAACGAATTTGGAAGGAAAGTTCAGGTCGATATGGTGTACGTAAAGTCTGGCAAAAATTAAAACGTGAGGGTTATGTTATTGCACGTTGTACAGTTGCTCGATTGATGCAAAAGCTAGGTATACAAGGTGTTTGGCGTGGTAAGAATAAACAAACCACCCGTAACCGAGATGACCAAAAACGGGCAGATGATTTAGTGAAACGTAATTTTAATGCTGATCATCCAAACCAACTATGGGTGGGTGACTTTACCTATATTCAAACTCATTCAGGCTGGGTATATACCGCATTTGTTATTGATGTGTTCTCACGAGCAATTGTTGGATGGAAAGTATCTACACGGATGAATACAGATATGGTGCTCGATGCATTGGAGCAAGCATTGCACGATCGAGGCATGCCAAAGAATGTGATTCATCATTCCGATAGAGGTGTTCAATATCTTTCTATTCGCTATACCAATCGTTTAGAAGCTGCAAATTTACGAGCATCAGTCGGTACAACTGGTGATTCATACGATAATGCTTTGGCTGAAACGGTGAATGGCTTATACAAAACAGAGGTGATTGAATATTTAAAAGCAGATTGGCAAGGTTTAGCAGATGTACAACTTGCGACACTAAACTGGGTAGATTGGTTCAATAAAAAGCGTGTACACAGTGCACTGGGTTATGTATCGCCTTTTGAGTTTGAAGCAATGTACTATGATAAGATTAACCCGTTAGGTCAGGTGGCCTAACTTAAATAAAAAAGTCTCCGACAAACCCGGTACGGTTCACAACTTAGTCCTTGGAGATTAAAACACATTACTGACATCATCTCTGATCAATCGAGAGCCTTACGTGTTCGTTCTTTTATTAATTTTTCTAAAAATAATTTGGGACAAGGACTATATATACATATAAAAGAATCAAGAATTCCGATAGATAATAAAAATGCTGTTTTTACACGGTCATTTCCGACAACTTTAAGAAAATTAAAGGAAAAAGAGTTCGATATGATTTTAGAACATGGTTACGAAGCTTGTAAAAGTAGAATGGGTTTGTAATTATTACCTAAGCCATTGTTTTTTTTATACAAGAGTATTTATGGATCCTAGACGAACACGTTTCAGAGCATATAAGTTACAACAATCTGGTAGCTTGATGTCATATGCCACTGATGCTAATTTTACTTTAATTGAAGCACGAATAGGTCCCTTGAGCCGTCCTGGTCTAGAGCAAGAGCTGGACATCTTTGAGAAGACTAGAATTGATACTTTACATATTACAAGTTGGGATAATGATCATTGTAAAAAGTCTGATTTAGAAGAAATTTTAATCGACTTTAAACCATCAAAAATAGAATATCCTGGATACGATCCTCATTGTGATCATGCCCAGGATTGTTTAGATCTAATAATGAAGTATAAAATCCCTACAAGATCTAGGGTCAAAGTAGATCCTCCTTATATACAAAGTTTGGATACATCAAAGGAACTTGGATACAAAGATATTCTTTATCATCCTAAATGGCTGTCAACATCATCCAATGATAATTCTACAGTTAAAATGTTTAGAACTGGATCATTTAATGTTTTAAGTTTAGGTGATGTAGAAGATGAAAATATTGCTGCGTCTTTGAGAAGAAACAGGCTCTTATGTCAAGAGGTTGATGTATTAGTATTGGCTCATCATGGGGCAGAATGTGCCTTAAATACAAAGAAGTTTTTTTCTCATGTAAAGCCAAAAATAACTATGAACCGTACCAGGTTTGTCGGAGACTTTTTTATTTAAGTTAGGCCACCTGACCTAACGGGTTAATCTTATCATAGTACATTGCTTCAAACTCAAAAGGCGATACATAACCCAGTGCACTGTGTACACGCTTTTTATTGAACCAATCTACCCAGTTTAGTGTCGCAAGTTGTACATCTGCTAAACCTTGCCAATCTGCTTTTAAATATTCAATCACCTCTGTTTTGTATAAGCCATTCACCGTTTCAGCCAAAGCATTATCGTATGAATCACCAGTTGTACCGACTGATGCTCGTAAATTTGCAGCTTCTAAACGATTGGTATAGCGAATAGAAAGATATTGAACACCTCTATCGGAATGATGAATCACATTCTTTGGCATGCCTCGATCGTGCAATGCTTGCTCCAATGCATCGAGCACCATATCTGTATTCATCCGTGTAGATACTTTCCATCCAACAATTGCTCGTGAGAACACATCAATAACAAATGCGGTATATACCCAGCCTGAATGAGTTTGAATATAGGTAAAGTCACCCACCCATAGTTGGTTTGGATGATCAGCATTAAAATTACGTTTCACTAAATCATCTGCCCGTTTTTGGTCATCTCGGTTACGGGTGGTTTGTTTATTCTTACCACGCCAAACACCTTGTATACCTAGCTTTTGCATCAATCGAGCAACTGTACAACGTGCAATAACATAACCCTCACGTTTTAATTTTTGCCAGACTTTACGTACACCATATCGACCTGAACTTTCCTTCCAAATTCGTTTAATTTGTTCAGCATGATGCTCATCATGTAGATCTCGTTTCGCTCGATGTTCTGGATTGTCAGCGAGATCTAAAGTTCGGTAATAGGTTGAAGCTGCGATCGGTAAAATCCTACAAATCGCATCAACACCATATAAGTCTTTATTGTTATGGATGAAATCCACCATTATTTGTGTGGGCGGTCGAGCTCCGCCTGGGCGAAAAAAGCGGCTGCTTTACGTAGAATTTCATTGGCACGCTTTAATTCTTTAATTTCACGTTCCATTTGCTTCATTTTTTCTTGATCAGATATCTCTTGTACTTTAATAGGATTTTGCTGATCTAAATGCTTTTGATGCCAGGCACGAAGTGTTTCAGGAGTACAACCGATCTTAGGCGCAATTGCTGTGATTGCAGCCCAAGTAGAAGGATAATCTTTTTCAGATTCAATCAATAATTGAACCGCTCTTTCTCTGATTTCAGGGGTATATTTTAATTTTGTCATCGGGATAGTCTCTCAGAATATTGACTCTCCGACAAACCCGGTACGATTCACTATTTGTACAAGTAATTATCAAAATATGTATGAACATCCACGTCCCTCTGTGAGGGATACGCTACATAAATTAGAAATACCTGTTTATACAACGAAAACAGGTGACGTTATTATTGAATCTATTCATGGTCATAGAGAGTACTATGAGCTTACAAATTTTTGTGCCAATGGAGAAAAAATAAGCTCATCGAAAATATTGACTAGTAAAAAAAGTCATTATTTAAAAATGAATTTAGATGCTCGGATGAATCGTTACGGAAGATAAAGCAGGCTTTATAGCTCCATTTTATGGATGATTGGTAAGTTAGTTTAGTATGGCATTGGATATAGCCAAATTTAGCAGATTGGATCGAGCAAGTTGGAATAATGAAAATTAAGAAAAATTAAAATTAATATAATACACGTTATGAGAAGAAAAAAATGGGAGCTTATCGCTCCCATTTTTAGTCTTTAATACGCTTTTTGGCTTCATCATAAACTATGCTGTCAGCTCGTTTTCCAACGGTGATGAGCAAGATAACTACCTGATCATCTTTGACTTGATAAACCAGTCGGACTCCGGCCTTTAATAATTTAATTTTATAGCAGCCAGCGAGGTCACCTCTGAGCATATTCTTAGGAATATGTGGTTGCTCTATGACCTTGGCGAGTTTCTTCTTGAATTGATCTCTTATAGCACTAGGAAGATTTTCCCATTCAGCTGTGAAGTCTTTATGACGTAAAAGCTTATAAGTCATCTAAAGTAATTTCCTCAAACATTTCTTTAGGATCATTAATACGCTTACGGACAATCGCTAATAGCTCGGTATCCTCTTCTGATAGTAAGGCTTTTTGTACAGGGAGTTTCCCAGTCGTTGCAATGTATTCAAGGACATTTGTAAAAAACTCAGTAGGTGCAATACCTTGTTCTCTAAGAATTGAATAAGATTTTTCTTTAAGGGCTTCATCGACCCTGAAGTTAACAGTAGCCATCACTTTTCCCATTTATTGAATGTCAGGAAATATTGTAATGCAAATTGCATTACATGGCTAGTTCGTATAACAGCTACTATGTCAAATGGAGTGAAAGTCTAGAGTTTATATACGTCATTTAATAGAAAATAATAGTACTCATATCTATAATAAATTTTTTATTAGAAGAAACCGACATCATTGGAATATTTATCAATAATTTGGGAATGGCTTGATCAACAGTTTAAGCCAGTGATAGTTTTATCTGCTTCTATCTTTACTGTGTTCTTTGCTTTGAAAAAAATAGGGAATAAAGTAAATGTCACTTATACAGTTACATCTGGCGGTTCATCTCATACGAGAATAAATAATATTGTTTTTCAAAATAAAAAAGACAAACCTTTGAGTATTTATAAGATAGTTGCTGTTTTTGATAAAAACTATTACTTGGAAATACATAAGTGTTCTCCACCATTAATTTTAAAGCCTTATGAATCTATGAATGTAGAGACAGAAGAATTTAGTCACCTTAGTCTTGGTGAAGACAGATATTTTCCTGAATTTTGGGATGCAGAAATTTATATTGAATCAGATGATAAGATCATAAAGTGTAAAGCAAAACCACATAAAACATTAGCTTTCAATTATACGGAAATTTCAAAAATAACTAAGAAGTTCAATGATATAGTCTACAATGATTATGTTACTTATATTTTAGTTTATGCTGTTAAAAATGTAGATAAAACCGCCTTTCTTTATGATTCTGGTGGTATAAAACATGAATGGGATTTTCACTATAATGCAATAAAACCAAGAGGAGAAAAGCTAGAAGCTGATGATATATTCCAATTCTTAGAGAATAATTATTCACAAATAATTGACTCATATCTACTTTATAAAATTAATGATCAGACATTGAGATTTGATTTATTAAAATTTCACAAATTTGACCATGATTAATTTAAGTTTTCCTAAAATTAACATAATACACCTTATACGAAATTCAAAAAAAAATAATATTATCTTTATGATAATTAAAGAAATTTAATACAATCTCCATTATATTAAATTCTCATTACATAGGCTAAGAACTGACTCAATAATAAAAAATGGGAGTTTTGTTGAACTCCCATTTTTGAGACTGCACATTAAACTTTTTCAAATAATTATGTAGCACTTTTTCTAGTCAAATTATCTTTTTCAATACCTAATAAAGATATTATTTCTGTGCTTCATATGCCTCTAAAGCTCGTAAAGCAAATGTATATGCAGCTCCTGCATTCAAATGAATTGCTGTAGCTAAAGCACCAGCTACTTCGCTTTCTGTTGCACCAGCTTTTATTGCTGCTTCTGCATGCACTGAAATACAGCTTTCACAACGCGTAGTGATTGCCACTGCTATAGATATTAATTCACGTGTTTTGATATCTAATGCCTCGGCAGCAGCAGCATCATTAAGTGCTAAATAAGCTTGAAGCATTTTAGGGTGAGTTTTTCCTAAAGATCCAAATGATTTTTTGACATGTGCTGTATGTTCTGGCCAATCTAGGAACATTTTAAAAATACCTTTGATTAAATACAGATTTAATATTAGTTGAATTGGAGATAAAATTTCTTAAATTTTGTGTAAACAACGTAATTTTAATCTTATAAATGAATAGCTACCGATTTTGTAGACACTTTATAATTATTCTAAAATTAACATAATACACCTTATACGAAATTCAAAAAAAATAATATTATCTTTATGATAATTAAAGAAATTTAATACAATCTCCATTATATTAAATTCTCATTACATAGGCTAAGAACTGACTCAATAATAAAAAATGGGAGTTTTGTTGAACTCCCATTTTTGAGACTGCACATTAAACTTTTTCAAATAATTATGTAGCACTTTTTCTAGGTGTTTAGTCCCGGCATTTGATGGATCGGATCAATTTTAAAAAGTTCAGGTTCATCTGTCCACTGTTTGCAGATGAATTCGTAGGGAGTCAGGCCCCTGAGTGTTTTGAGTCTGCGGCCGAAGTTGTATGCAGCAATAAAATCAGCAAGGTGAATGCATAGCTGAGTGTGATCGTCGTAATGGAACCGTTTGACAGTAGCTTCTTTAATCGTTCGGTTCATCCTCTCGACCTGTCCATTGGTCCATGGATGCTTAACCTTGGTAAGATGATGTTCAATGCCACATTCAGTACAAACCCGATCAAAGATGTGCTCAGAGGCGTAGCGATCACAGGTGCGGTTCGTGAACTGGATGCCGTTATCTGTTAGCACCGTATGGATTCTATAGGGCACAGCCTTAACCAGATTGCGCATGAACTCCGCGGCTGCCATCTTACTGGCTTTAGTATGCAATTCAGTGAACGCAAACTTGGAAGTGCGATCAATGGCAACGAAGAGATAAAGCTTACCCTGTGCTGTTTGCATCTCAGCGATGTCGATATGAAAGTAACCAATGGGGTAGCTCTTGAAGCGCTTCCTGACAGGGCGATCACCTTGTACCTCAGGCAGTCGTGAAATACCATGCCGCTGTAAGCAGCGGTGTAACGACGAGCGTGTCAGATAAGGAATACTCGGCTGCAATGCATAAAGGCAATCGTCTAGCGGCAACAAAGTGCGTTTTCGAAAAGCAACAATTGCCGCCTCATCTTCAGGCGATAACACGCTTGAGCGAGGATTCTTTGGGCCGGTTGTAAGATCATCTACTGAAGTACGTTTCTTCCATTTTGCGACGGTCTTTTGATTGATGCCGTAACGCTTGGCTAGCGTTCTTAAGCTCTCTTGACTATTTTGTATTGCTCGACGCACTGCCTGTGTCGTTGTGGCGCTGCTGTGTAGAACTTGTCCCATAGTGCTTCCTTCCATTTATCTGAGAATATTGCACCATTAAAATCTGGGACTAAACACCTAGTATCTTTTATTAGATTTGAAGGTTGTAGGTTGAGCTGAGCAACTTATGCCGAGGGGCTGACATTTATCAGACAGAGTATCCATTTCAGCTTTCGGTGCTGTCTAGAAATAAAGGGAAAGTTGTTTCAGGCGAGGACATCACTTTTGCAAAGATGAATGAGAGGTGTCTCTGCCTGAATATTTGCTTTTCTAGAATTGAGTGTCTAGAAATCAAATGAGGTTTGTAGATAATACGTTTGTGGCGCACCTACATACATTCCACCGACTTGATCCGCTGAACGAGTGTAGTATTCACGGTCAAATAGGTTCTTCACACCGAAGCCCACTTTGAGACCATTGAGTTGTGTGTTGGAAAAATCATAGGATGCCCGAATACCCACTAAACCATAACCAGGAATGTTGCCATAGCGTCCAGTAGCATCATGGGTGCCCGATGCGGTTTGACCAGATTGACCGTAGAAATTAGTGTTTAGTGTCCATTGATCAACTTTATAGTCTATTCCAGCATTGCCGACCAATTGTGAATAAAAGTCGAGATCTTGTCCTTTGTTTTCCCCAGCAGATGCGGTTGCTTTGGTGTAAGTGGTATTGGCATATAGCGAAATACCGCTGAGTTCGTCACTGATTGCACCGAGATTATATTTAAATCCGAACTCGGCTCCTTTGTGTTCAGTGGCACCTAAATTTGAGTAAGTTTGAGTTGCATCATCTCGTTTTAATTCATCAGAAAAATCAATATAAAACAGGGTGAATTCTAGGGATAGATATGGGTCTAAATAGTGTGTACCAATTTCATAATTATTGGCTTTTTCAGGTTGCAAGCCTTGCATGGTCAGATAGGCACCTGACGCATTGGTATTAGCCATTTGGCTATATTGTAGTGGTGCAAAAGATTTACCGTAGTTTGCAAAAATATTCCACAAATCATTGGCTTTATACATGACTGAAAAGCTTGGTAATACTGCATCATAGGATTTTTCAGCATGTACTCCGTTGAGTACCGATGCATCTTTATTTAATTTGTACATATTTTCGGTGGTTTTGATTTTCTCAAAACGAACACCAGGAATCAGAGACCATGCACCCACATCTGTGCGGTTGTCGATGAATAATGCATGTGCATCTGTTTTCCCGTCTGCTTTGGTCCAAGCATATTCATTTGTAGGGCCTGTGACCGTGTTATAGCTTGCACGATTAACCGCCTCTTCACTAGTTTCATGTAGATAGCGATAGCCCACAGAAACTTCATTTTCAGTAGTCCCAAGTTGGTACGCATGCGAATACCGTGGCTCGATTGCCGTCACTTTATAATTACGTGGCGCCGTTTGGTACAGTTTTGATCCACTACGTTCCATTCCTGCATCACGGAAGGTGTCAGTGTGATAGGCCAAAAGCTCAAAGGCATTGTCATCTTTTTTATAGCTGTATTTAACTGAACCGTCAGTACGATGCCCTTTCATATAATCATGATTGCGCAAGGACTGATATGGATTTTCAGCAAATTGAGCAGGGGTTAAACCTCCAGGCATATCTACATCTGCATCGTAGCGGTGTAGATTGGCTTCAATTTTTGCATATTCATCTATTGCATAAGCTGCTTTTAAGCGAATATCGTTGATGTCAGAGTCATCATTTTTATCGCGAAAACCCTCTCCATTAACGCCAGAATATAACAGCGCTAAGCCTAAACCGTTGTCTAAGGTTCCACCCACAAATAAGTTGGGGTTAAATTTTACATGACCGTTTTCTGCAATTTCTGTAGTGAGGTCTACCGTTCCAGCAAAGGTTTCAGGAATTGTACGCGAGTTAAAGTTAATAATCCCTCCTACATTTTGTGGCCCAAAGCGAACAGAGCCCGCGCCACGCACCACGTCGATACTTTCAGTATTGCCTAAACTAGTGGGTGCTAAGGAGAGTTGTGATTGACCATAAGGGGCAAACGAAAGTGGAACACCGTCCACGAGTACCTGTGAGCGTGGTGAAAACCGTGACGTTAAACCACGGACACCGATGCTTAACGATGCATCACTCCCTGCTGTTCCTGCATTTTCAGGAGCTTGAATACCAGGCACAGTGCGTAAAGCCTCTTTGACAGAAGTTACGCCTCGGTTAATCAACTCATCACGCTGAATGACTGTACGCGCTCCAGCATGATTTAGTACTTTCTGTGCATTGGCTTCATCTAACCAGTTGCCTTCGGCTTGCACAGTTATCGGGTTAAGCGTCACAGTAGGGTATGTATCGGCTGCATAAAGTATGGAGGGAAATAAGCAGAGGGTGAGGACTGATTTTTTGAAATGAGGGAGTAACACAAGAGATCCTTAAAATGATGTATAGGTTAAATGTGAAGAAAATACGGAGAATTTGTAAGTTTGTGAAATGATAAGCTGACTAGCGAGATCTGTAAATGATAATCGTTTGCTTTTTATTCAAGTGTTATATAAAAATTATTAGAATAAAGGGAATAGTGAAAGCACTTAAAAGTGAGGCGGCAATCTATACAAAATTTTTTTCTGAAAGGGCTCTGCAATATCAAACAGGCTGACAGTTTTCTAGTATATGAATACAAAAAGATAGATAAAAACGGCGGCTAACATTTGAGTGAAAATTAAACTTATTTCTGAGTTTAGCCTAAAAAACCAATGGCTTTCACTGGGAGGCCATTGGTTTTAGTGTATGTTGAATTTTGCTTAATCTGACATTAGTTTTACATTACAGATTGTTGGTCAAGTCCGCCTGAGTGTTATCAGATTTATCTTGAGCATGCTTTCCCCAGTTAAACTTCTGTGCACAGATGCCTAATCCAACAATAAACAATGCAAGTAAACTGGTATAGGTTACTTCTTTGAAATAAGTGCCTTCAACCAACATGGTAATAAGTGCGCCAATAATAAAGAAGATTGCAAGATACGTAAAATATTATATATTTCAATATGCTGATTCCATTCGGGAAAAATATCATTTGGGTATAGCTTTAGTGATTTAAGAGTTTGAAGAAACTGAGAGTCTATTTTTAACTTTTCTGGATGATCAACTATGTCATCAAATAATGCAGATGATCTATGAGTTAAAAATTTACCTGTAACAGAGGAGTGGTACGCCTTAGCATTAATTTTAAAGGCTTCATTACTATCATTTTTAACTATTTTTTTAAAATTTTTCGGTAAACCGTACATCATTTTATGATGATATGAACTTATATGACTCGTTATCACAAAAGATTCAAGAGATGAAATTTCTTCTAAAGAGGAATAAGAGTTTTGCATTAAAGGCCTAAGCTAAAAAATCAGAATTATGAATTTCTCTAAAATTAACATAATACACGTTATACGAAGCCAAAAATGGGAGCCTAAGCTCCCATTTTTACTGATGATTTTTTAATTCTTTGAGCATGGCATCCCGCAAGATTTCATTCATGCGTGTCTGATAACCTTTACCTTGTGCTTTGAACCATGCAAGTACGTCAGCATCTAAACGAATGGAAGTCTGTTGCTTCACTGGACGGTAGAACTGATTATGGCGTACAGCATTGCTCCAGTCTGTAATTTCAGGAATATCTGATAGATTTAGCTGATCATCAGGAACAGTGCCTTTAGCAAGCAAGCGTTGAATTTCAGCATCTTGCTTCTCACCAAATTTCTCATTCAGCTCTTTGCGTGAGTATCTAACCATGCTCATATTTATTTCGCTCCGCTTTAGTGACTTGCCTTGCACTAATGATTCGTATGATTTCACAGTCATCTTCATCAAAGATGGTGTGAGCTACTAAGAGCATTAGTACGCCTTTTACTTTTCCAATGGTCTGCCAACGTTCTTCGCCATCGGTGTGTCTGTTTTGGATTGAGATCCTTAGAGGATCATCAAAGACAAGGCTTGCAGTTTCGAAAGAGACATCGTGCTTTTTCTGATTCTTTCGATTCTTTGCCTCATCCCATTCGAAATACTGTTCCATAAAAAACATTCAAATTTGTATATACAATAATGTATCATAAAATTGTATCACTCAAGTTGAGAAGCGTAATTTTTAGTCAAAATTATTGGCAAAACATTCCAAAACCGCTCATAAAAAAGCCGACTTGTTTCCAAGTCGGCTTTTCGGGTTTGCGTCCCCGATTTTTTATAACATAACTTTTTGAAATATAAAACTATTTTTATATGCGTTTCGTATAACGCCCATTATGTTAAATGGAAGCAAACGACCTCCAAGAAAATCGGTATAGTATGAATAGTTATTGAGTAGATAAGAGAATTAAGTTAATGAAATACTCAAAAGAAAAAATAGTAAAAGCCCTATTACTTGCTCCTTTACCACTACTTTTTTTCACAGCATTGCTATTTATCATAATGAATCGTGAATATAGTCTATATTCAATTTTTGTGGTTTTTGCAGGGCATGGTCTTGTTTACTTGGCTTATAGTATTTTGACAGTACCTTTTAGCTTTATGGTCTCAATTCTTTTAAATCGTTATAGTATTCTTAATTTGCTAACTATCTGTATTAGCTCTTTAATTATTGCTATGCCATTTTTTGTTCTTTTTGGATGGAGCCATACAGGAGAAGTTTCGAAAGAATGGTGGAAGATGTATACCGACACTTGGACTATCTTTATGGCTCTAATTCCAGGCTTGTCTTATTGGTTATTTTTAACTGATTTTAAAGTTAAAGAATTATTAAAGAAAAAAATAATATATTTCAATATATTATCTTTTGTTTTGACTTATTTGTCTTTGTTTCATCAGAAATATACATTGATAGACCGGATAGTTGTAGACAAGCTTGGAAAAGTTGAAGTTATAGGAGGAGGATTTCCATTACAGTTTTTAGTAGATGGTGAAATATCTCCAGGCGGTAGTATAGCGCTAGATCCTTTAAATATTATTATAGGAATAGATCAATTCATTTTTTTATATTTTATTCTTGATTATTTATTTTGGCTTATGTGTCTTTTAGTCGGTTATGCGTTTTTTCGAAAGATAAAAGTGAAATTATATTAGACTTCCGTCATAAATCAAAAAACGTACAATTTATTTGATCTTAAATTAATCAGCAAAATTATTTAATTCAAGAGATAATCCTTGGATGAAATTCAAAGATATTCAAAAATTATCAGACGTTAAGTTTCGTAGGCTTACCGGTGTTAGTTGGGCTACATTTAACCTGATGTTGGCCGAGCTAAATAAGCATTTACCTCGTCATATTGGTAAAGGACGACCGCATAAATTACCGTTGGAAGATCGTTTGCTCTTATGTATAGAATATTGGAGAGAATATCGAACATTTTTCCATCTTGGTATGAGTTACGGTGTATCTGAAACGAGTGCAATTCGTATCATACGTGTTATTGAAGATACCTTAATCCGTTCTGGAAAATTTAACTTGCCAAAACAACTTCCTAATCGAGATGAAGTGGATTGGGAAGTTGTTGTGATTGATGCAACTGAAATATTAGTTCAACGTCCAAAAAAAACAGAAGAAATGGTATAGCGGTAAAAAAAAGCGACATACCTTTAAATTTCAGTTATCTATGCACTATACAACAGGTGAAATACTGAGTGTATGTGGAAGTCATGGAAGCATGCATGATTTTAAAATATTTAAAAAAAGCATGAGGAAATTAAAATTTAAGCCCTTTTTTATCGTTGATAAGGGGTATTTAGGGATAAAGAAATTGGGTTTTGGATGCCTCATGCCATCTAAAGCAAAGAAAACTGAAAAACTAGATTCTGAATTAAAAAAGTTAAATAGAGAGATTGGTCGTAGACGAATTCAAGTAGAGCATGTATTTGGAAGGATGAAATGTTTTAAGATTTTATCTTGTGTATATAGAAATCGTCGTAAAAGATTAAACCTGCGGTTTAATTTACTTGCTGGCATATACAATTTAGATTGGGTGAAAGATAAACAATTAAATTGATTGAAAAATGATTTATGAAGGAAGTCTAATGTCTAAAATATTTATAAAATTAGGAATTTTACTTGTAGGTCTATGTCTACTTCTAATCATTAATTCATACAAACAGAAATTAAATCATGATAAAGAGATGGCAACACAGACAACAATACTTTTCTTTAATTCACTTGCTAAACATGATCTAGAATCAGCAATCAAATATGTTTGGCCAGATGCGCGATTACATGAAGATTTAAAAAGTTCTGAAAGGTTTCTCTCTTTCAAAGACTCAAAAATTTTAGAAGTAGTAAGGATTAATTATGATTCAGCGGAAAGTAGACCTGAGTATTATCAAGAATTTTATAAAATTATTTCAGTGATGGTAAAAGTTAAAGTCGTCCATATAGATGATGCTGGTAGTCCAGTAGGTGACTATATTTTATTTATTACTCTTGTGAAACAATCTCCTCAATCTGATTGGCTAATTACAGAATTTGGTAGTGGGCCTTAAGATAGTAATTATAGAGAAAAGCTAAAATTAACATAATACACCTTATACGAAATAAAAATGGGAGCCTTAAGCTCCCATTTTTTAAGTAATTTTTTCAAATAAGGCTTGGGTGAGCATCTAAAATTCGAATCAATGTAGCTGCTGGTCCAGTTGGATAGCGTCGTCCCTGTTCCCAATTTTGCAGGGTACGGGGGCTAATATGTAGACGTGCAGCAAATTCATTTTGGCTCAAGCCTGTTTTTTCACGTACTTCTTTAATATCAGGCAATTCGAGTTCTGTAACTCGGCTTGCTTTAACTTCTTTACGTTTGATAGCTCCAGCTTCTTTGATTGAAGCAACCAAGTTATCAAATAAGTTGTTATCCATGAAATTGCTCCTTCACGAGTTGGCGCAGAATGGCGGTTTCCTTATCTGTTAAATTATCTTTTACTGATTTTGGATAAGCCACTAAGAAAAAGATCTGATCATCCTCGGTGACCCAATAATAAATCACCCGTATCCCACCACTTTTCCCTTTGTTACCTTGAGCACAACGTACTTTGCGAATACCACCGCCATTCTTGATTAGGTCACCTCTATCAGGCTGTACCAAAAGATCTTGCTGAAGTTGACGATATTCCTCATCAGATACAAGGTCTTTAATTTGCTTGGTAAAGATGCTGGTTTCAATAAATAACATGGACTCTTTATACGTCAATGGCGTATTTGAATTTTAGCAGTTTCCATAACAAAAAACGAGAGCTGGTAGCTCTCTGTTATTCACCAATTAAAATGTCTATGCGATAAACCATTTAAAATGTCCTGTTTTTAACCACAAGAGTCAAGCACAGGATTTAAATTTCTTTGTTCAATAACAGCTTTCTGAGCTTTACGACTCGGCATACTTTTCTTGGCCCGGGAACGTTTATTCTGTTTTTCCAACTCTTCATGCTGTTGCTGAATATGTGCCAGAACTGTACCTAACCGTTTATTCTCAACGATCTCATTCTGCTGTAGCCCAGCTAATTTATTGAAAATGCTGTAGTTGAGCTTTCGTCCCTCGTGCATGAGGGCCACAGTCCCATCCGGGTACTCCAGAAATGAAATATATTGCCCAACAAGCTTATGATTCAGCTCGGCTTTGTTGCACAAAGATTTGAAATGCAAAGCGCCCCTAATTGAGCCAAATTTAAGGCGTAACTTGGGTAAGTGGTCGACCTAATTCCGTAAATCTGTTAAGGACTGCTACACGTGCATGGATCTCATTCACTTGGCTATCAAAACTCCTTGCACTGAGTTTATCTCCTAATAATTTGATGCAATGCATCTTAGTTTCAACCAAACTTCGCCGATGATAGCCTGACCATTTTTTCCATAGTGTCCTGCCTAAACGTTTAATTGTTCGAAGTAATTCATTTCGCTCTAGCGAGCTACTCTTTGTATCTTTCCATGGTTTCGCATTTTTTCTAGGTGGAATCACCGCATGCGCTTGCCGATCTGCAATGACCTGACGGCATTGCTTGGTGTCATAAGCTCCATCGGCATAAACAGAGTCAATCCGCTCATCTTGTGGAATCTGATTAAGTAAATCACCAAGCACCTGTGAATCACTGACATTATTGGTTGTAAGCTGAACTGCTCGTATTTGCAGGGTTTTAGCATCTATACCAATATGAAGTTTACGCCATTGGCGACGATATTCAGGTCCATGTTTCTTGCGTTTCCATTCGCCCTCACCTAGAAACTTCATGCCTGTAGAGTCCATGAGTAGATGCAGCCCATCTCTACTTTTTTGGTAGCTGATTACAATATCAATATGCTTTTGTCTTCTACAAAGCGTGGTGTAATCTGGAGCTATCCAATTTAATCCGCAAAGTTTAATCAGACTTTGCACAAAGCCAGTGACCATACGTAAAGACAGACGGAATAAGGATTTAATCATTAAGCAGCATTGGATGGCTGCGTCGGAGTAGGTTTGATTTCGCCCTTGTTTGCCTTTTGATGGCGCATACCATTGCGTAGCAGGATCAAACCAAATGGCAATATTTCCGCGACTCATGAGTGCTCGGTTATATGTGGGCCAATTGGTTGTGCGGTAGATTTTGTGTGTAGGCTTCTTCATTTGAAAATTATATCGCTGAAAAAAACGTTACAGATAGGGTTGTGCAACAAAGCCGTGCAACACTAGACTTGGAATTTAATGGCGTTAAAGTACCTGCTGGTCATGTCCATGCAACATTAATGGCCGCTTTTGAATTTGCATATGCTCAAGTAATATCAACTGAAGATTATGTTAGCTAAAGACTAAGATTTCCTAAAATTAACATAATACACGTTATATGAAGTTAAAAAAGGGAGCTTTAAGCTCCCTTTTTTACTAGTTTTTTTTAAATTGCTAAGCGTAAATTCAGCGCTTTTACCACTTTAATAACAGTATCAAAGCTTGGATTTACATCGCCAGAAAGTGCTTTATAAAGACTTTCTCGGCCTAAACCTGTGTCTCTTGATAATTGAGCCATTCCTTTAGCTTTAGCAATATTACCTAAAGCTTTTGCAATGAATGCCGCATCACCATTAGATTCATCTATACAGGCTTGTAGGTAAGCTTGCATATCTTCTTCTGTTTTAAGATGTTCAGCACTGTCCCATTTACGAAGTTTGATAGCCATTTACAGCTCCTCCTCTAAATCTTGTGCTAGTTGTAGGGCAAGTTTTATATCTTTACTTTGCGTAGACTTGTCTCCGCCTGCTAAAAGAATAACGACCCTTTGCCCTTGCTTACAGTAATAGATCCTGTAGCCAGGTCCAAAGAAGAAACGTAATTCAGAGACACCTTCACCGACTGGTTCAGTATCTCCAAAGTTTCCATCTTCAACCGGCACTGTTGCAAATAGGCTGACATGATAAGCTAAATATCTTATTTATTTCGAGATACAGCAGATGAATCCCTTCCATGGTCGGCACTTTCAAGGTGAAATCATTCTTTGGGCTGTTCGTTGGTATTGTAAATATGGCATCAGCTATCGTGAACTTCAAGAAATGCTCGCTGAACGAGGTGTGAATGTTGACCACACCACAATTTATCGTTGGGTTCAGCGTTATGCTCCAGAAATGGAAAAACGCTTACGCTGGTATTGGCGTAATCCTACAGATTTACATTCATGGCATATGGATGAGACTTATATCAAAGTGAAGGGGCGATGGACTTACCTGTATCGTGCAGTTGATCAACGGGGTCATACGATTGACTTTTACCTTTCCGCTAGACGGAACAGTAAATCAGCCTATTGTTTTTTAGGAAAGATCTTCAATACGGTGAAAAAATGGCAAATTCCACGGGTCATCAATACAGATAAAGCAGCGACCTATGGCCATGCTTTATCACGGTTAAAGCGAGAAGGAAAATGTCCAGTAGATATTGAGCACAGGCAGATTAAGTATAAAAATAATGTCATTGAATGTGATCATGGTAAGTTAAAGCGGATCATCAGGGCCACATTAGGATTCAAATCTATGAAGACGGCTTATGCCACAATTAAAGGTATTGAAGTCATGCGTGCACTACGTAAAGGACAAGCATGGTCATTTTATTATGGTCAGCCTCAAGGTGAAGTGTGTCTAATCAACAGGGTTTTCGGTCTCTAAGCACTTTTAAAAAGGAACTTCATCGACTCAAATCTCTATTTGCAACAGTGCCGTTTGGTGGAAACCAAGATGCATTGCATCAAATTATTAGGCGATAAATTAATGGCAAGAAGCTTTCCTAGTCAGGTGAATGAAATTCATGCACGTGTAGCAGTCCTCAACAGATTTACGGAATTAGGTCGACCACTTACCCAAGTTACGCCTTAAATTTGGCTCAATTAGGGGCGCTTTGCATTTCAAATCTTTGTGCAACAAAGTCGCTGTACATTGACTCTTGATATTTTTTCCTGGTAAGCGCAATGTCTTACAAAGTCTTGCAAGGATTTCCTTGGCCGGAACCGCAAAGCGACGCGATTGGAGAGGGCGAAATGAAAGCGCACCTACAGGTGATTTTCACGCTCGATCCCGATCAACGGCTGACGCGGGGCAGCGCGTTTTTCTCAAAAAACAAAAAGAGATGAGGCACCGTGATCGTCGGTGCCTCGTCAGATCAATCTTTACAGGAGCATCAGTATGGACAGAAAACAATGCCAGGTCTGCAGCCAACCCGCCACCGTGCGGGTGGAAGCCAATCTCAACGGTCGTCACAGCACCATGCTGTTGTGTGACGACCATTACCGTCAACTGGTGCGCCAGCAAAAGCGCACCGTCTCGCCGCTGGAAGCCTTGTTCGGCTCGCGCAGCGGCCTGTTCGAGGACTTCCTCGGCAGTGACTTCTTCCGCATCGGCGACGACGCGACGCCGATGGCCGCCGATACCGATGACGTGGTCGATGCCTCGTTCGGCGAGCCCGCCGCCGCAGGTTCGGGTGCGCCGCGCCGTCGCGGCAGTGGGCTCGCCAGCCGTATCAGCGAACAGTCCGAGGCCCTATTGCAGGAGGCCGCCCGACACGCTGCCGAATTTGGCCGCGCCGAGGTGGATACCGAACACCTGCTGCTGGCGCTATCCGACAGCGATGTGGTGAAGACCATCCTGGGGCAGTTCAAGATCAAGGTCGATGACCTCAAGCAACAGATCGAATCCGAAGCCAAGCGCGGCGAGAAGCCGTTCGAGGGCGAGATCGGCGTGTCGCCCCGGGTCAAGGACGCGCTCAGCCGTGCTTTCGTGGCCTCCAATGAACTCGGCCACTCTTATGTCGGGCCGGAGCATTTCCTGATCGGGCTCGCCGAGGAAGGCGAAGGTTTGGCGGCCAACCTGCTACGCCGTTACGGTCTCACGCCGCAAGCGCTGCGCCAGCAGGTAAGCAAGGTGGTCGGCAAAGGGGCCGAGGATGGCCGCGCCGAGACGCCGACCAACACGCCCGAGCTGGATAAATACTCGCGCGACCTCACCAAGATGGCGCGCGAGGGCAAACTCGATCCAGTCATCGGCCGTGCGCAGGAGATCGAGACCACCATCGAGGTGCTGGCCCGGCGCAAGAAGAACAACCCGGTGCTGATCGGCGAGCCGGGCGTGGGCAAGACCGCCATCGTCGAGGGGCTGGCGCAGCGCATGGTCGCCGGCGAAGTGCCCGAGACGCTGCGCGACAAGCGCCTGGTCGAACTCAACATCAACGCCATGGTGGCAGGCGCCAAGTACCGCGGCGAGTTCGAGGAGCGCGTGCAGAAGGTGCTCAAGGAAGTGACCGAGCACCAGGGCGAGATGATTCTCTTCATCGATGAAGTGCACACCATCGTCGGTGCCGGCCAGGGTGGCGGCGAAGGCGGGCTGGACGTGGCCAACGTGTTCAAGCCGATGATGGCGCGCGGCGAGCTGAACCTGATCGGCGCCACCACGCTCAACGAGTATCAGAAGTACATCGAGAAGGACGCCGCGCTGGAGCGTCGTTTCCAGCCGGTGATGGTGCCCGAGCCGACGGTAGCGCAGACCATGATGATCCTGCGCGGCCTGCGCGACACCTTCGAGGCGCACCACAAGGTCAGCATCACCGAGGATGCGATCATCGCCGCCGCCGAGTTGTCGGACCGCTACATCACCGCGCGCTTTTTGCCTGACAAGGCCATCGACCTGCTTGACCAGGCGGCCGCACGCGTGAAGCTGTCGGCCACGGCTCGCCCAGTGGCCGTACAAGAGCTGGAGTCCGAACTGCACCAGTTGCGGCGTGAGCAGGACTACATGGCCTCGCGCAAGCAGTACGACAAGGCCGCCGAGCTGGGCAAGCGCATCGAGGCAAAAGAGGCCGAACTCAAGAAGCTCATCGAAGATTGGGAGCGCGAGCGCGCCTCGGGCAGCGCCGAAGTCAAGGCCGAGCATGTCGCGCAGATCGTCTCGCGCCTGACCGGCATTCCGGTCAACGAGCTGACGGTGGAAGAACGCGAGAAGCTGTTGCATCTGGAACAGCGGCTGCACGAGCGCCTGGTGGGCCAGGACGAAGCGGTGCGCGCGGTAGCCGATGCCGTGCGGTTGTCGCGCGCGGGGCTGCGCGAGGGCAGCAAGCCAGTGGCGACGTTCCTGTTCCTCGGGCCGACCGGCGTGGGCAAGACCGAGCTCGCCAAGGCGCTGGCCGAGTCCATCTATGGCGATGAAGGTGCGCTGCTGCGCATCGACATGTCCGAGTACGGGGAACGCCATACCGTGGCACGCCTGGTGGGCGCGCCTCCGGGTTATGTGGGCTATGACGAGGGCGGCCAGCTCACCGAGAAGGTGCGTCGCAAGCCCTACAGCGTGTTGCTGCTGGACGAGATCGAGAAGGCTCACCCCGACGTCTACAACATCCTGCTGCAGGTGTTCGACGACGGGCGGCTCACCGACGGCAAGGGCCGGGTGGTGGATTTCACCAATACCATCATCATCGCCACCTCGAACTTGGGCTCGGACATCATCCAGCGTCGGCTGAAGGCCCGTAGCGCCGCCGGCGAGGAATACGAGAAGACCAAGTCCGAGGTGATGGACGTGCTGCGCGGACACTTCCGCCCCGAGTTCATCAACCGCATCGACGAGATCATCGTCTTCCATGCGCTGGGCAAGGAGGAGATCCGCCATATCGTCGGCCTGCAGCTCGATCGTGTGGCCCGCAACGCCGCCAGCCAGGGCGTGACGCTGACCTTCGATCAGACCTTGATCGACCACTTCGCGGAGGAAGGCTACAAGCCCGAGTTCGGCGCGCGTGAACTCAAGCGCCTGATCCGCAGCGAGCTGGAGACGGCACTGGCGCGCGAGATGCTGGGTGGCGGTATCGGCAAGGGCGATCACGCCAGCGCCCGCTGGGATGACAAGGCCGAACGGGTGGTCTTCGAGCGCCAGGAGCCACCCGCGAAGCCGGCCGAGCCTGAGAAGCCCGATGCCGCGAACGTGGCTGAGGCGCCGCCGAGCGACGCGAGCAAGCCTGCGCGCAAGAAGAAGTCAGCGGGCGGCGAATCTTGAGCGATGGGGGCTGTCGTGTCCGACCCCAACGGGCTGACATGGGCAGCCACCCTCGTGCCGCTGGCGGTCACTATCCCCACAGCGGGGCACGCGGTCATCTTCTTTGAGGTGATGAAGGGGCTGACTGCTCTGTCGGTCAGTCTCGCGATGTTCGCATTCAGCCCCAATAGATTCGCCTATTTTCACTATCACATACGAGGTATATCACCATGAATGAGCAAACACCGAATCCCAATGCGACGAACGAAGGAATAAACGAACAGGCTGCGGTAAGCAGCCTTCCTGTCAGTCCAGAGGCCAAGCCTGAAGTCGTCACGGAGGTACAGCCTGAGGTTCAGAAGGAAACGGACTCGCAGGCGGCAGACAAACGTAAACAAGTCCTCGATGAGGCCGTCTCGGCCTTGTCGCTGACCAAATCAGCGCTGGCCGCACTTGACGGCAAGGACACTGCACGCGCATTAGCATCGCTGGCCGAAGTGACGGGAAAGCTGGAGCTGATCGTTGCGCGCGAACCCACGCTTGCCCTGGCCCCCGTTGATGTGCGCACCATCGTGCACGACTTGTTCGCCAACACGGAAATCATTGAGGCGATGACCGACGAGGCGCTGGATGCCCTCAAACATGGCGAGGTGCAACAGGCACGTCACGTGCTGGCTTTGCTGGCCAGTGAAATCGTGATCACGGTCACCAACATCCCTCTGGCGTCCTATCCCGCAGTCGTGAAGTCAGTCGTGCCGCTGATCGATCAGGGCAAGATTGAAGAAGCCAAAGCCGCGCTGCAGGCAGCGCTCAGCACGCTGGTCGAGGAGCGCAGCGTGCTTCCGCTGCCCGTCCTGCGTGCGAAGCTGCTCCTGCAGCGCGCCGAGACCTTGGTAGAAGATGGTCAGCGCAGCGAAGCGTCCAATGAGCGCCTGGAGACATTATTGAACGAAGCCCGGCAGCAGTTGGAAATGGCAGAACTGCTGGGCTATGGAAAGAAGAAGGACTTTGAGCCCCTGTATGCTGAACTCAAGAAAGTCAAGCAAAAGACGGCTGGGGGAGGCGGCGGAAAAGGCTGGCTCGATGAAATCAAGGCAAAGCTGTCCAAGTTGTTCTGAAACCGCTGGATAGGGCGTAAGAGGGGCGCGTCGCGCCCCTCTCTTGGCTCAGGAATGTTTGCTTTTTCACCCCATTAGATCTTTGGGAGATATAGCATGAATATAGACACTATCACCGATTCCAGTGCGGATGAGCCCACCAAAACACTGTGTTCATTGACCGAAAATTGGTGGATTTTTGCGTTGCGCGGCGTCTTGGCATTGATTTTTGCAGCCCTCGCGTTCTGGATACCACAATCGGCTCTGTTGGCCATGACCATCATGTTCGGCGCATTTTCCTTGGTCAATGGCGCGTTCAACTTGTTTGCAGCGGTGCGCCATATCCAGAAAAAAGAGCGCTGGGGCTGGCTGCTGTTCAGCGGCATTGTCGGCATACTTACGGGCGTCGTCGTCCTGGTTGCTCCTTGGGTCGCCACGATAGTCTTGGCTTCTTTTTTATGGGCTAGCGTGGGCTTCTGGGCGATTTTCACCGGTGTGCTGGAGATATCCGCCGCCGTTCGGCTGCGTCGGGAAATCAAGGGTGAAATCTGGCTTGCCCTCAGTGGACTGCTCTCGATTATACTTGGCGCTATCGTCTTGTGGATATTTTTTACCCGTCCGGTCGAGTCATTCGTGGCCGCAGGCTGGCTGTTGGGTTTCCATGCGGCAGTCTATGGCGTCACGCTTTTGTTCTTTAGTTGGAGTCTTCGCAAAACGCGCCTGGGGTAAGAGCGTGCCAAACCAAAATCTATATCTATGGATATGAGCATCCTCGATTCATACCTCCATAGAAATGACATCAAAGGAGTCATACATGCAGATGCAATATAGCTATCGAGCTGTCGACAAAGAGTTTCATGAACCATGGCAGAGAGCTTTGGGAAATGCGGTCGAGCGCGACCTCAAGCCATTGCTCGACAAACACACTAAAGATTCAGTGCGACTTCGAATCGTCCTTGATCGCGACAAGACCAAGCGGCAATTTCTGGCCAGTGGCTATATGCACCTGCCCGGCAGAAAGATTGTCAGCGTTACTGCATCACATGACGAGCTGACGCCCCTCGCGCAGATGCTCGCACAGTCGTTGTTCCGTCAGGCCAAGAAGCATTTTGACCGGCTGCATGCTCAGGACCAAATCAAGCGCAAAGCACGACGCAAGCGCTTGCGCGAGCTCAAGGTGCGAATTGCCGCAAAACCCGCGTCAGCCGCCCATGAGGCCAACGTGACCCGAATGCCTCTACTGTCGAAACTTGAGGCTGTCGCAAGGCGTGAGCTGGCTTATCTGCGGGCCGTCGGCGATTTACCGCGCGATTATCCGACGCTGCGCGACGTGGTGGATGAAGCGATTGTCCAAGCTGAGGTGGAATGGCAATCCGTGCCGGAAGAAAAAGCGGCTTACTTCGGTCTTCTGAAACATCTGTTCGCCGTCCTGGATCACGAAGTGGCAAACAGCCGGCAATTTGGCGAATTCGTTTCTCTGGACGCGCCGGTCGAACCGGATGCCCAGGACGTCGCCGAGGCCATGGTGGAAGAGGAAGTCTTCGAATTTTATCAGCCCGATGACACACTCAGGCTTGCCGATATCATCGCTGACAGTCAGCATCCCGATGCCGCAACGATCGCGGAACAGGAGGAGCTAGTTGATCGGTCGAGCGAGTTCGCTTTCGCATTCGACCTGCTGAAGGACATGCCGCGTTTGTGGCGGCGCATTTTTCTGCTTATCCGTGTGGACGGGCTGGATGCCAGCAGCGTCTCTGAGATCCTGCTGATTCCTAGTAAGGAAGATACTGTCCAAAGGTGGCTCATGCAGGCCGAAGCGTTCATCGCTGCTCATTTGGAAGAGGCCGGAGTAAGCAAAGACGGGAACGATTGGCTCCAAGGCGTTGATTGGTCGGCATTGTCTGTGACCCGAAGCGCGGCAGCCTCACTGTGGTCCAAGGAGGCGAACCATGAAGAATGATCTTCACCTCGTCTGCCCGCATGCCAGTCCATCAACCGCGTACCGACTGCGAAGCTATCGGAACATCCCAACTGTGGCCGCTGCCAGCAGCCCTTGTTCACGGGCGAGCCCCGCGAGTTGACCGGCGTGCTCGGCCACGAAATCGCGCATATTGCGAACGAGGATTTGCGTGTCATGGGCCTGGCCGATTCCATCAGCCGGCTCACCCATCTTCTGGCCTTGTTGGGGCAAATCATGCTCCTCTTCAGCCTGCCGGCCTTGCTGTGGGGCACAGTCGCTATCCAGTGGCCGGCGCTGCTGTTGCTGGCCGTTTCGCCGCAGCTCGCGCTGCTGGGTTTGTCGCGGGTGCACGAATTCGACGCCGACCGGCTCACCGCCGAATTGACCGGCGACCCACAGGGATTGGCTTTGGCGCTCGCCAAGATCGAGCGGGAGAGTCGCGCCTGGTTGCTGCCCGGATGGGGCAACCCGGAACCCTCCTGGTTGCGCACGCATCCGGCGACGACAGAGCGCATCCAACGCTTGCGGGAATTGGCTGATTCGATGGCACCGCAACCGCTTCATTCCAGCCCATTTCTGCCGGACATCCCCTTGGCGCCACGCCCACCGCGTTGGCGCGCCAGCGGTGTCTGGCGCTGATTTCAACAAGGAGAATGGCATGACCTACCCCGACCTCAACAGCCGCCCGGCGCCGGACCGATTCATCCGGCGCTGGCTCGTCATCACTGGCTGCATCGCCGCACTCATGCTGCTGTGGCAGTTCTTGCCTGCCATCGAAGCCTGGTTCAGTCCGCGCGAAGCGGCCGAGCGCACGGTGACACCGCGTGGTGATCTGGCGGCAGACGAGCAGACCACCATCCAACTGTTCGAGAAATCGCGCGGGTCGGTGGTTTACATCACCACGGCGCAACTGGTGCGTGACGTCTGGTCGCGCAATGTCTTTTCCGTGCCGCGCGGCACCGGCTCCGGCTTCATCTGGGACGATGCCGGCCACGTGGTGACCAACTTCCACGTCATCCAGGGGGCATCGTCTGCCACGGTCAAACTGGCCGACGGTCGCGATTATCAGGCTGCGCTGGTGGGCGCCAGCCCCGAGCACGACATCGCCGTGCTCAAGATCGGCGTCGGCTTCAAGCGCCCGCCCGCTGTGCCGGTGGGCACCAGTGCCGACCTCAAGGTCGGGCAGAAAGTGTTCGCTATCGGCAATCCCTTCGGATTGGACTGGACGCTCACCACCGGCATCGTCTCGGCGCTCGACCGCACCCTCGACGGCGAAGGGGGCGGGCCTGCCATCGATCACCTGATCCAGACCGACGCCGCTATCAACCCCGGCAACTCCGGCGGCCCGCTGCTCGATTCGGCCGGGCGGCTGATCGGCATCAACACCGCCATCTACAGCCCTTCGGGCGCGTCCGCTGGCATCGGTTTCGCTGTGCCGGTGGATACCGTCATGCGCGTGGTGCCGCAACTCATAAAGACCGGCAAGTACATCCGTCCGGCGCTGGGCATCGAGGTGGATGAGCAGCTCAACGCGCGTCTGCAGGCGCTGACCGGTAGTAAGGGCGTATTCGTATTGCGCGTGACGCCGGGCTCGGTGGCGCACAGGGCCGGGCTCGTCGGCATCAAGGTCACCGCAGGCGGCATCGTGCCCGGCGATCGCGTTATCAGCATCGACGGTATCGCCGTCGACGACGTCACCACATTACAGGCCCGGCTAGACGACAAGAACGTTGGAGATGTTGTGGTCTTGTTAGTGGAGCGGGCCGGCAAGACTCGCGAGATGCTTGTGGAACTACAACCGGGAGTTTGATGGAAAGTGGGTCATGGATCTGCACAGCGAAGCAGTCAAGCTGTTTTTGAGTAATAAAGTTAAATACTAGGTAATAAATAATCATACTTAGTAATAAAGTTTCATACGAATTTTCAAAATAAAGAAAATATATTCATTATTTTCAGTATTTTGTAATTTTGGTATGAAACTTTTTTTATTTTGATAGAATTAAATTTAGACTAGCCCTGCCTATAGTATGATACTTTAATAAATACAATATAATTTTGGAACCAATAAAAACAAATACTTATGCACAACAAAGGATGAAACTTTATTACTCTCATATAGGTGTTTATTCTTCCTATACTCGACCGGATGTTGTGGCGACCTGCAAAAGACCGACACCGAAGATCAGCCGCCGCAGCTCCATCAGCTTGCCAAGCGAGAATTCCAGCCCCAGCATGAACAGCAACAAGATCACGCCCAATTCACCGATAGCGCCAAGGGTTGCTTCACCATCAATAAGCTCGAGACCGTGCGGGCCCAAAGCCATGCCTGCAAGCAAAAACCCAACGATCGAAGGAACACCTAAACGGGAGCATATGGCAACGGCAATGAATGCGCCCGAAATCAGGGTCGCACCCGCAATCAGGAATTCGGCGGTTCCATGCATCGACTTCAGCCCCTTCGCCCGGATACTGTCGTTCCAATCCACGCCGGCGGATCAGAGGCTGGAAAGGACTCGATGGCAGCCTCCAGAACTGGATCGAGAAACTCAGCCTCCGATTTCTGCGGCGTTCCCGTGTTTTCGGATGCGCCGTATCCTTTTGGGAGGTGATGCTCCGACATCGTCGGTTGCCCCATCTGAACCCACCCTTCCTTGGAAGTATCGACCCCGCGATAAAGCTGATGACTGCTTGTGCCCGCCCAAGGGTTTGGTCCGATGCGCCGCGGACGATCTTCACGCACGATATAGCGCCAATCGTTCTTGAGGGCATAGTCGACAGCGCTGTCGCGATCTGGAAATGTCATCCTGATAGGCCGGTAAGGATCCTGAGACGTCGTCCATCCCATCAAGGGCTCAAGGTTCTGCGGGCGTGACGGTTCGAACTCCAGAACCCAGTGTCGGGATCGTGGCGCGGACGTGGCGGCCGCGCGCGCGGGTCGGTAAATGATGGCGGTTGGCACATCATGAGAACGAAGGTTGGTTCCGGGAATTGTTGGTGCGAATGGCGGGCGGTTATGTCCTTGCATCATCTTTCGAATCTCCTTTCTTCTGTTTATTGTTGGCTGCATTTGCGTCTGGCTTGGACTTTGAGTGCTCGATGTCGTCCAGCCGCTCGATCTTGCGTGAGTTCGCCATGATCGTTTCTACAGCCGACCGAAGCGCTTCAGGGTCGTTGTCGCTGCTGATGTCCGAACGCATCGCAATCGTGACTTCAGCTACGGCATGCATCACCTGTTCTGCGTCATTGCCGTTCAACTGGCCATCCTCAAGTCCATCAACAAGCAGATCAAGAACGCGTCGGAACGCTTCGACAACTGGCGCGCTGCCGACAACGGCAAGCTTGTGGCTGATGACCCTGAGTTCATCAATGAGCGCAAAATCATGACGTTCACGCTCCACGATTTCAGCAACCTTTTCGATGACGCGCATATATGTGTCATGCTTTTGTTGAAAAAGAAGAACTTGCCCTTCTTTTCTTAACTCAAGCTCAGTCTGGCGATTGAGGAGCACAGCTGTCAGATAGATAGTGGCAGCTGCACCCAGGAACACTAGGATCATCTCTTGGGCAAAAGGAACGTTTTCACCAACAAAGTATAAGCCGCGGTAGGCTGCGTAACCTACGCCCACTAAAACAATGGAAATTACCAGGTAGGCGACGTCCCTGCCGCGAAAGCTCGTCTTTACCGGTGGCTTCATGGGTTGGCCTTTCTTAATCATGGCTGTCGTTGCCTAGCGAACGGGTGTCAGGGGCAGGTTCGGTCTCCTTTTCGGGTCGCAAGAGAATAGGGGTTGGTCCAGAGCCAAATACATTGAACCCATCCCGCAGACAGCGCTCGAAAATCGTTTCATCCCAGTTCGAGAAATCTCTTTCCACTTCATATGTATATTTTGGCCGTGTCATTGGGCACCAGCCGGAGCTTCGATCCGAAAGGCAGGGGCTTTTCCATCCTTGTCCTGGCCGGCATAAAGCGTCAGATGCGGATAAGGGATTTCGATGCCAAGTTCGTCGAAGCGCTGTTTTATCCTGTGCAGATATTCGCGCCGGATTGACCATTGCTCACCTGGCAAGACCTTGAGGCGAAGACGCAGGATAACCGAAGAGTCACCCAACGTTTCGACCCCAAAGACCTCTGGCTCGGCTAATATTCTCGTTGACCAGGTTGTTTCCGAAGCTAGCTCACGGGCGACACTCTCCATAACGTTCAATGCCTCCTGAAGGTTTTCGCGATAGGCGACACCGACATCGATTACGGCCATCGAATAGTCCGTTGTCTTATTTGTCAGATTGGTGATGGCTCCGTTGGGCACATAGACCACGTCACCATTGAGTTGACGCAGGCGCACATAGCGCAACGTCATCTCTTCGACTTGGCCTGCCACACCGCCAATATCCACGATATCCCCGATGCGGAGTTGCCCTTCCAGCAACAAGACCAAACCCGAAAAATAGTCTTTTATCAGGCTCTGCGCAGCAAACCCCACTGCGATGCCGCTTACCCCCGCAGTCGTCAGGATCGGTGCCACAGAAATGCCAAGGATTGAGAGGGAAATGGTCACGGCCAAGGCCCACACGACCAGCCGACTGACGAAACGGATCAGACGAAAAGATGTTTCAATGCGTTTGACCTCATCTGCAGATCTCTTGGAAGTGCGGGTTCTTTTGCTGATGCGTGTGATGGCCCGCGAAAGCACTGCGGACACGAGCCACGCCACGGTCATGACGAGCACAATCTGTGCAACTGTTTGGGAAACGGAAATAAGGCCGGATAGGAGCTCTGCCTGTGTGACCTGCAAATTCAAAAAATTCATTTATATGCACTCCCTATTATTCTGCAACGAAAGGTCGGCTGGCGCAGCGCTGCTTCTCTTTTTTTAAAGGCAGCCAGGTCCTGTGACGTGCCTGGCCGCCGTTCTCGCGTTTTAAGTGGCTGTAGTTTCGGCCCCAGCGTGTCGTCCGAAGCGCTGACTTTCCGAAGCTTCAATGCCAACAGGATCATGGTTACACCGAAGATTGCGGCATAGACGCCCAACAACCAACCGAGGGCCATAATACTGCCTGCGGGTGTCGTGAACAAGACCCATGTGACGGCAGCGCCAAGCAAGATGGAAATGACACCGCTGAGGACGAGCAACCATTCCCCCTCGATTTCCTTACGGAGCCGAAAGGCCGCGACGATCTCCATCACGCCGGATGTGATCGACCAGAATGCAACCATCGTCCAGAGAAACACGGTTAACACGAGTGTCGCGACGAACGGGCTGACCAGGACGATAAGCCCGGTTGCGATGCCAAGGAGGCCGCTGAAGATCAACCAGCCCCAGCTTTCACCCTGACGCATGTTTTTATAGCCCGACCAAAGCCCCAGTACGCCATCCGCAAAGGAGTAGGCACCAAACACAATGGTCAGTGTTAGGACCGCTTCAGCGGGCATCAGCCATGCCAGGGCGGCAAGAATGACGGCAACGATGCCGCGCCACAGGAAAGCCTTCCAGTCGGCTTGGGAAACAAGTCTTGGAAAACCACACTCTGCGTTGTGATATGGTAGCTCATGAGAAGACCTGTTTGATGTGCAACTGTTTGTTTTGCAACAACATTTTAGCACACAATAGGCCTTCTCATCCTTTGTGTGGTGAATAATTCAGGTTAGGAGTATGAGGGAGCAGAATCACCCGTTTTTCGGACCAAGTTTCCATGCCAAAATGGCAAACACTCCCTCCGGCCAATTTGACGGTGCCAAAAAGATTCGATTTGTCCCCAGGCGCATGGCTGCGGGAGACGCGCCGTGGCTTCTTGGCCGATGCTTTATCTTTCGAAATAGGCATGCTGGGGGTTCCACGTATCACTCGATGGTGCCTCAAGGGAATCATCCAACTGAGTTGTCGCGGCACTGTTGCAAATAGAGATTTGAGTCGATGAAGTTCCTTTTTAAAAGTGCTTAGAGACCGAAAACCCTGTTGATTAGACACACTTCACCTTGAGGCTGACCATAATAAAATGACCATGCTTGTCCTTTACGTAGTGCACGCATGACTTCAATACCTTTAATTGTGGCATAAGCCGTCTTCATAGATTTGAATCCTAATGTGGCCCTGATGATCCGCTTTAACTTACCATGATCACATTCAATGACATTATTTTTATACTTAATCTGCCTGTGCTCAATATCTACTGGACATTTTCCTTCTCGCTTTAACCGTGATAAAGCATGGCCATAGGTCGCTGCTTTATCTGTATTGATGACCCGTGGAATTTGCCATTTTTTCACCGTATTGAAGATCTTTCCTAAAAAACAATAGGCTGATTTACTGTTCCGTCTAGCGGAAAGGTAAAAGTCAATCGTATGACCCCGTTGATCAACTGCACGATACAGGTAAGACCATCGTCCATTCACTTTTACATAGGTTTCATCAATATGCCACGAGCTCAGATCTGTAGGATTACGCCAATACCAGCGTAAACGTTTTTCTATTTCAGGAGCATAACGTTGAACCCAACGGTAAATAGTCGTGTGATCAACATTCACACCCCGTTCGGCCAGCATTTCCTGCAGTTCACGATAGCTAATGCCATATTTACAATACCAGCGCACAGCCCAAAGAATGATTTCGCCCTGAAAATGCCGACCATGGAAAGGATTCATATGCTGCACCTTTAGCTAAAACAGTCTTCAGCTTACCATTCGTGGTTATTTGCAACAGTGCCGATTTTTTGAAAAAAGCATAGGTCTAGATAATCAAGCTAGATTTTTTAAAACTCCACATTGGTCAATTGTACATAAACCATCACAAGTACCTCTTAAATCAGATAGTTGTTCAATAAGCTTTTGTTGCTTGATTATATTTTCTCTGATAGCACTGACATGTAAGTCAATTAATTCATTCACATCTGAACAATTTTTCTCAGGTTTGTCTTTATAGGTAAGTAATTGACGAATTTCATTCAAACTCATATTTAAAGTTCGGCAATTCAAAATAAATTTAATTCGCTCAACATAGCCTACATCGTAAAGGCGGTAATTTCCTTCCGTTCTTTCCGGTTCCGGAATTAAACCTTCCTTTTCATAAAACCTAATTGTTAATACTGAACATGAGGTTTTTTTAGAGAGTTCACCAATTTTTAAATGCATTGAGTTAGTATTTCCAAAGATTCTTGACTCTATAGTAACTATAGGGATTCTAATATTCAAAGTTTATAATTTTTTTAATGGGTATAATTATGAGTGGTTGTGGATGTAGTAAAGAAACACCATGCGAAGATAAGAAATCTCAACAAGAAAATCATCCATCAATTGCAGAAGCAAACAATTCAAAGAATTGTGATAATACGCTTAGCTGTTGTGGTGAAGAGGAAGAAAAAAAATCTTCATCTCCTTGCTGTAACACTTCAAACAGTTGTGAAGATACCGCTCAATCCTGTTGTGGTTCTGATCCCAAAGAAAATTTAAGCACTGAAGACGTTTTAAAAGATTCGCACTACATGAGTGAATACTTAGTTCCCAAAATGGATTGTTCTGCGGAAGAACAGATGGTTCGTATGGCGCTATCTTCAATTGATGGTGTTCAAAAACTCATCTTTGATTTACCTAACCGTTCTTTAAAGGTTCTACATAATCAAAAAGATGAAAATATAACCACCAAACTTGAAGCTTTGGGTTTTGGTGCAAAGCTTGTGAAGACTGAAACTTATATAAGCAATCAACAGGCTAAGCAAACAAGTACCTACACCATTCCTAAAATGGATTGCTCTGCTGAAGAGCAAATGGTCCGTATGGCTCTTGCAGATATTGAAGCAGTTAAAGGTCTTACTTTTGATCTTCCCAATCGAAAACTGAAAGTCTTCCATAATGAAGGGATTCAGCAAATTACGGCTAAACTCGAAGGACTGGGTTTTGGGGCGAAACTTGATGAAATACAGCTTTCTTCAGGCGATATACCTAATGAACCTGATCCTGTGAGACAAGCTAAAGTACTTAAACTGTTATTAGGTATTAATGCTCTACTTTTCTTTATAGAATTCATCAGCGGTATTATTGCTGCGTCTACAGGATTGATTGCTGATTCTCTAGATATGTTTGCCGATGCAGCCGTTTATGGTATTGCACTATATGCCGTCGGAAAAGCTGCGAAATATCAAATAAAAGCAGCCCATTTCGCAGGTTGGATTCAGTTATTACTTGCTGTTATCGTGATTGTTGATGTCATTAGACGATTCATGTTTGGAAGCGAGCCAGAATCAACGCTCATGATTGTTATTGGCCTGCTCGCACTTATAGCTAACGTGACATGCTTATATCTTATTTCTGGTCATCGAGAAGATGGCGCACATATGAAAGCCAGTTGGATTTTCTCGGCGAATGACGTTGTCGTAAATATGGGCGTTATATTTGCCGGTGTACTCGTGGCGTGGACCGGATCAGCTTATCCAGACTTAATCATTGGCATACTGGTTTCTTTATTCGTACTTAATGGTGCCCGAAAAATTTTGGCTTTGAAGTAAGGGCACTGTTGCAAATAACCACGAATGGTAAGCTGAAGACTGTTTTAGCTAAAGGTGCAGCATATGAATCCTTTCCATGGTCGGCATTTTCAGGGCGAAATCATTCTTTGGGCTGTGCGCTGGTATTGTAAATATGGCATTAGCTATCGTGAACTGCAGGAAATGCTGGCCGAACGGGGTGTGAATGTTGATCACACGACTATTTACCGTTGGGTTCAACGTTATGCTCCTGAAATAGAAAAACGTTTACGCTGGTATTGGCGTAATCCTACAGATCTGAGCTCGTGGCATATTGATGAAACCTATGTAAAAGTGAATGGACGATGGTCTTATCTGTATCGTGCAGTCGATCAACGTGGCGATACCATTGATTTTTATCTTTCTTCTAGACGTAATACCAAATCAGCATATTGTTTTCTTGGAAAAATTTTAAATAATGTGAAGAAGTGGCAAATTCCACAAGTGATCAACACGGATAAAGCACCCACATATGGACGTGCTTTATCACGGTTAAAACGGGAAGGTAAATGTCCACCAGACCTTGAGCACAGGCAGATTAAGTATAAAAATAACGTGATTGAATGTGATCATGGCAAGCTAAAGCGGATCATCAGGGCCACATTAGGATTCAAATCTATGAAGACGGCTTATGCCACAATTAAAGGTATTGAAGTCATGCGTGCACTACGTAAAGGACAAGCATCGTCATTTTGAACCGTACCGGGTTTGTCGGAGACCATTTTTCTTGAGAGAATGTCCCAATGACAAAACCAAAATATACTCCTGAAATCAGAGACAGAGCGGTTCAATTATTGATTGAATCCGAAAAAGATTATCCTTCTACTTGGGCTGCAATCACAGCAATTGCACCTAAAATTGGTTGTACCCCTGAAACACTACGTTCCTGGCATCAAAAATATTTGGATCAACAAAATCCAGTTAAAGTACAGCAGCTTTCAGATCAAGAACGTATTAAACAGCTCGAACGTGAAAATAAAGAGCTGCAACGTGCCAATGAAATTCTACGCAAAGCAGCCGCTTTTTTCGCCCAGGCGGAGCTCGACCGCCCACACAAATAATGATGGATTTTATCCATAATAATAAAGAGCCGTACGGAGTCGAGGCGATTTGTAGAATTTTACCTATCGCACCTTCAACTTATTACCGGACTTTAGATCTTGTAGAAAATCCAGAACATCGAGCGAAACGAGATCTACATGATCAACATCATGCTGAACAGATTAAACGTATTTGGAAAGAAAGTTCAGGTCGTTATGGTGTGCGCAAAGTCTGGCAAAAACTAAGACACGAAGGCTATGTTATTGCACGTTGTACAGTTGCTCGATTGATGCAACAGCTAGGTATACAAGGTGTTTGGCGTGGTAAGAATAAACAAACAACGCGTAGCCGAGATGATCAAAAATCAGCAGATGATTTAGTAAAACGCAATTTTAAAGCTGATCATCCTGATCACTTGTGGGTGGCCGACTTCACGTATATTCAAACCAATTCAGGCTGGGTCTATACCGCATTTATTATTGATGTGTTCTCACGAGCAATTGTTGGATGGAAAGTATCAACACGGATGAATACCGACATGGTGCTCGCTGCACTTGAGCAGGCATTGCATGATCGAGGAATGCCAAATAACGTGATTCATCATAGTGACAGAGGCGTACAGTATCTTTCAATTCGCTATACCAACCGTTTAGAAGCAGCGAATTTACGAGCATCAGTCGGCACTACGGGGGATTCATACGATAATGCATTGGCTGAAACAGTGAATGGGTTGTACAAAACAGAGGTGATTGAATATTTAAAAGCAGATTGGCGTGGTTTGGGTGATATACAACTTGCCACATTAAATTTGGTAGATTGGTTCAATAAAGAACGTATACATAGTTCACTAGGTTATGTATCACCTTTTGATTTTGAAGCGATGTACTATGATAAAATTAACCCGTTAGGTCAGGTGGCCTAACTTAAACAAAAAGTCTCCGACAAACCCGGTACGGTTCAAGATCAAAATTCGCAGCATTGGTTATCGCTTGATAAACGTCATTGATGCTATTTCTTTTAAGCTCACGATAGATCGTACTAGGATGTGTTTTAATGAGTTCAGCAAATTTTCTGGCTGAAAAGCCTTCTTTTCTTGACTCAAGCATTAATGCAGTACGATCTTCAAAGTTAAGATGATGGTATGACAATTTTATATACTCTAGGACTTACGCACTATCATTTATAGATTCTCTGGGCTTTGTTGCACAAAGATTTGAAAGGCAAAGTACCCCTAATTGAGCCAAATTTCCTGATCCACCTCTCTTTTAGAAAAACGTATCTGCCGATACATTAAACCGCTCAGACAATGCCTTAATATGACGAATATTCAGTTGGCGTTTACCACTTAAAATCTCAGAAATCACTGATGGTGTTGCAACCTCTGTTAAGTCAGACTGACCTAAACCATGTTGCTCCATCAAAAAAGCCAAAGCAGCACGACCGTCCCCTTTAGGCATAGGAAGATGCTCATTTTCATAATCAGAAACCAAATCACCAAGCTGATGAGTAAGCCCCATTAAAGGATGGGACTCGTCATCACCAACAGTATCTAAAAGTTCATCTAAAGCTTCAACAAGTGTATGAAAGTCGTCTTCATTTTCTGGCTTGCTGAGCAATGGTGCAACGCAGTGCCAGTGGTCTACGGCCTGTTTAATCATCGCGTTCATACTAACCTTCCTTCCAATGACCTTTGTCATATTCTTTATGGTACAAGACATCACGGATATACACACGTTTTGCTTGATACATCACGACTGCAATAAGTCGGATCTTGTTCCCGCCAATATCGAATACATGGAACTTTCCAACTTTATCGACCTCTGGAAAGAGATGTTTCATCTCAGCAAAATCTTTCGGATCGTTTGCCTTTATGGTTCGATACCAACCATCTAATGCCGTTTCAGCCTGTGGCCACTTTTGCATTGCTTCTATAATTCGAGTGTGGGTGATCACATGCATAACATTTTATCGCATTTTGCAATATTGGTGGCTAGGATGAATAAAGCGCCACACGGAGCTTTATTCATTATCAAAATGCACTTAATCTGATGATCTTAAAAAATAAACCTTTTAGCATTTCATGCGCAATAAGGCTGATACCATTAGCACAACAAAAATGAGTTCCACTCTAGTTAACATCTTAGTTCCATTTACTTTTCACTTAATTTATATAGCCGTTAAGTCGCAGCATCAATGACATAACATGACATGGAAAATAATCAAAAAAGATAGAATCTAGATTTTTGTTACATTTACTATCCGCATACTTTAACAGCAGCTTTGAGTGTTTCACTTAACCTTTAAACTTTTTTTAAAATTAAATATATTTACATATACGTTCTAAAATTTGATAGAATTTATTAAAACTTTAGATTCTAAGTGTAAATAATGAGAAGCGCTAATATTCGACGTGATGGCTACTTAAAATTTCTGAATACATGGCAAGACCGTGATGTCATTAAAGTACTTTCAGGTGTGCGTCGCTCTGGAAAATCCACCTTATTGGCGATGTTTCAACAAGACCTAAAAGCACAGGGTGTACAAGCCGAAAACATCATTGCCATCAACTTCGAATTTATGGAATTTGAAGAACTCACCGATTACCGTAAACTACATGATTATGTATTGTCCAAAGTTGATAAAATTAAAAAAAACTATGTTTTTTTAGATGAAATACAACATGTTACAAATTTTGAGAAAGTAGTCGACTCTTTATATGTTCGGGATTATATCGATTTATATATTACAGGCTCAAATGCATTCTTTCTAAGTGGAGAACTTGCGACTTTACTTACAGGACGCTATATCGAGCAACATGTTCTACCTCTGTCATTCCAAGAATTTAAACTGTGGCATATTGAAAATAATCCGATCATCCAACAATTATCCAATCGTGATTTGTATGCCATGTATACGCGCAGTAGTTTCCCTTATACGCTTGTCATGACTAGCCAGCAGGAAACTTATGATTACTTGCAAGCGGTCTATGCCAGTGTAATGTTTAAAGATGTTATTCCCCGTTTGAATACTGCCGATATTAACTCTCTCGAGCGTGTCGCAAGATATTTGGCAAGCGTGACAGGCTCACCTATTTCCATCAATAAAATTAAAAATACCTTTGTTTCAAGTGGGGTTAAAATTTCATTTGAAACAGTAAAACGCTATATTCAGGGCTTACAGGACAGTTTGTTATTTTATAGTGCCGCACAATTTAAAGTACGCGGGCGTGAGTTATTACAATCCTCTGAAAAATACTATTTAGTTGATGTCGGATTGCGCCGGATTATGTTGCCTGATGCTAATGCTGATCAAGGTCATATCTTAGAAAATGTGATTTATCTTGAGCTTGTCAGACGAGGTTATACCGTCTATGTAGGGCGGGTTGATGAATATGAAATTGATTTTGTTGCTGTCGATACTTTACAGAATTTAACTTATTATCAAGTGGCATTAGAAACGCTCAATGAAGAGACACTTAGCCGAGAGTTACGTCCATTACAGAAAATTTCTGATTCGTATCCCAAATATTTACTTACCTTAGACACGATAGGGACTGAAGCAAATTATAATGGTATTGTAAAAATGAGTGCTCTCGATTGGTTGCTATCTGAAAATAAGTAAAGTTGAGGATAGACATGGATACTCTTATTTATTAAGGCATCGAATAAGGCGTGGTTTTAGAAGAAGTTGTAATTTCTCCAAAAAGCTTGAAAACCATTTTAAAGCCTTCGACTTAACCTTCTTTTACATCAATAATGGCTTCATTTAATGTCAGCATACTTTTTAAAACACCACCGGATTTTTTTCTACTCTTTTTTATATCTAACTCAGGTTAGTGTAATTAGCTGCTTATTTATCTCATCTTACATATTAAGTAGAGGTGGGACTTAAGATGGTTACTAAAATAAAAATACTAATAACAATAAATATATAAAACAGTGTATTACAATTTTATATGATGCGTAGCCTACGCATCATATATTAAGCGTTCTATTTTGATATAATTGATACAATCAATCCTCTGAGAGGTTTCATTTAAATTTCATGAGTCTTACAGAAATTAAAGTTCGCCAAGCGCATTGCAAGGAAAAAACTTGTTTTTTATCTGATGAAGATGGACTTAGCCTGAAGATTGAGCCGAATGGAAGAAAATCTTGGTGTTATCGCTATACAGATCCACAAATAAAAAAACGTCGCCGCATTCAGTTAGGACTTTATCCTGATTTATCACTGAAAAAGGCACGACAAGTCAGAGATGATTTTAAAGACAATAATTTTAGTTTTGAAAAAGATACTATTTCTAATGTAATTACTTTTCGTAAAGTAGGGGAGGAATGGCTACAGTTCAAACTTAAGAATGCATTTAATGATTTACCCCGCTGCGGTGTACTACAGTTAGCAGAAAGATGTTTACAGCATGATATTTACCCAGACCTTCAGGATTTACCTTTTGAAAACGTCAAGCGCTATGACTTGGTTTCAGTAATAAAAAAAATAGAGGCGCGCCAAGTAAAAGAACCAGTCAAAAAAGCTTGTAGCTATTTGAACCAAATTTATGATTACGCTGTAGCGATGGGTTATTGTGAATATAATATCGCTCATGGTTTAAATAAAATTGTAATCAACAGTAAAATTAAGAAGAACTATCCGTATTTAAAAGCGGAGGAAATATCCGAATTTAAGAATAACTTACAAAAATTGGATGCCCATCCCATTATTAAAAAAGCACTAATGTTCAAATTACATACTGGAGTGCGAGGGGCTGAATTGTTATTGGCTGAGCCTCATCATTTTGATTTAAATGCAAAAATATGGAAAATTCCTGCCTTGCATATTAAACAATTTCGACGTAAAGTCATTTTAGGCCATGAGATTCCAGACTTTTTAGTACCACTTTCAGATCAGGCTTTAGAGATTTTAAAAGACGTCATGCAATGGTCATACGGTGAAAAATATATTTTTGCAAGCCCTCGGAAACACAATCAACCGATTCATTTCAATACATTAAATATGGCTATTCGTAAGATGGGCTATGGCAAACATCAATTATCCTCTCATGGACTACGTTCCACTTTTAGTACCATTTTGAATGACTCAGGTTTATTTCAAGATAATTGGATTGAGGCACAACTTTCACATATTGATAAGAACCGTACCCGTGCCAGTTATAATCATGCTGATTACTTAGTTCAACGGACTGAAATGATGCAGTGGTGGGGTGATTATTTAAGTAATGGCTAGGTGAGTATCATACTTTTATATAGAAAAACTCTCTGTACACGACAAAAATAGTGAACCGTACCCGGTTTGTCTGAGACTTTTTATTTAAGTTAGGCCACCTGAACTAATCGTTTATTCACACCTCGTTTTAGCCAATCATAAAAGCGTGAAACTGATACATGAAGTAATCGTGCCATCAAAATAATCGGAAATAAGTGTTTTGGGATTTCACATAGGCGTACCTTACTGACTTTATTTGGCAAAGTACGCTACTGCCTTTTTTAGAAATTCACGTTCCATTTCACCATTTCAGCGGATTTAAGCTGCTGTTTAAGTTGCTTATTTTCTTCGAGCAAAGCGTTTAGATCAGATGAATACTATTTAGTACCAGCTAAAGTCCCTGCTTTTGCCTTATTATTCTAATGCGAAAGGGTCTGCATGGAAATGCCGAGTTCTCTAGCTGTTTTTAGATACATTGCCTTGAATGGCTTCTATTGCTTTGATGGTTTCAGCTTTAAATTCTGCCGTATACGTCTTGTGTTTCTTGCTCATGGTAAACTCCTGATGAGTATGTATGGTTTACCAAGTTAAAACCTCCTGTTTTTTCAGCACACATCAGTCATTAAAAGGATGAATATACCCATCGAAAATTAAGAATAATCGGGAGAGGTAGTGATAGTGTCTAGGATCAAGTCAGGCAATAATGCCACCCCCATGCCTTGTCGTACATAGTATAAAATAGCTTGTATAGTCAAATCATTATAAAACCAATACAATGGTGCAATGAGTTATTCAGAACATTTTAGACGTAAAATTTTAGCTAAGCTTGAGGAAGGTTATTCTATTCGAGCGGTAGCTGCACAATTTGAAATTAATAAAAATACCATTGTTGAATGGAAGAAACGTATAGAGATTAAAAAAACTCGTGTACGTAAACCTTCTAAAATTAACGATGATGCTTTACGTGAAGATGTTGAAAAGTATCCTGATGCTTATCAATATGAACGTGCTGCACGTTTTAATTGTGGTGTTTCATCTATTGGTGCTGCATTAAAGCGCTTAAATATTACAGTTAAAAAAAGACGTTAAGCCATCCTAAAGCAGATACAAAGCTTAGGGATAAATTTATTCTGCAAGTGAATGAATTAGAAAAAAACCATCCGATTATTTATCTGGATGAAAGTGGTTTTAAGTCACATGATTATAGACCTCATGGCTACTCACGAAAAGGAGTACCCTGTTTATGGCAATATAATTGGCAATTAAAGAATCAGACCAATGCCATTGGAGCAATCCATGAGGGTAAGTTATTTTCAGTCGGTTTATTTGACTGCAAAATCAATTCAGATGTTTTTCATTTTTGGATTGAGCAATTCCTCATACCGGCATTACCAGAAAATAGTGAAGTGGTTATGGATAATGCAGCATTTCATAAAAGAGCAGATATTCAGGAGTTATTGGAACAACAAGGGCATAAAATTCTTTGGCTTCCTGCATACAGCCCTGATTTAAATCCTATAGAACACATGTGGGCATGGGTTAAACGTAAGCGTAAAGAATGGTTGATCGACTCAGTCGATGAGTTATTTCGAGTTTTTTTCGAATCTTGTATGAATAATAAAGTAGTTTGACTATACATCGTTGATAGAAAAGTATAGCTCCCAATGCGGGCTCTATGATTGCAGATTGGGTTGCTACGAAATTCCATGGAGTAATTGCCTAACTTTAAGCAAGATTTCTTTTTCTTAGTTTCCTTTTTGTCCAGATTAAGCCTATAAATTCTGGACTTTTTTTATTATGTAACTTGAATCCTATTTTAAGCCAATGTTTCTATACCTCGATGGAGTACCATCCACCATACAGTCAGTGTGGAATTTCGTAAATATTAGTTAAACGTCAGCGGATTATGATCTTATTCAGAATTATCAGACTATCCGGTAATCCCCCCCTGAAAATAATTTTTAAAAACAACTTAGGCTAATTGATAAACACTATCTGGAAAGATTAAAAGAAAATATTTTTTAATTTCTGCTAATTCGTTTAAGGTAGGTTCCCTTTCAAGAAGTTGAAATGTCCAAATAAGTACAGCCTGATGATTATCATAGCAAGTATTTACTCCAAGAAAATTAGCCATTCCGTAACTTCTATTGATGTTCATTTCTTTAATTAATTGATTTCCTAAGTCACGAGCTTGCTGGCTGATCAATAATTCATTTGGCAACATGGCGGTCATCTCCACAAAATAATCTAATACAGCTTCAATCCTTACATTTAAAAAGTTATAATTTAGTTGAAATAGATGAATTATGCTTTCTATGAGTTGTAATGATCTGCTGTAGGTTAAATATAGCAGGGTATTACTCAGTCAACAACTTAAAATAACTTTTAGTAGGTTATTTTTTTGTAAATTAATTGATATATGATTACTTGCAAGTTATCCAGCCTCATGGGCGATCGAAAAATTTTAAAATTAAGTGATGTAGTACGTGCGACAGGCATCAATCGCAATACGCTCACGAGTATGTATTATGATCGTGCTGTACGTATTGAATTGCCAGTCGCCGATAAGTTATGTAAATACTTTAACTGTACGATGAATGATTTGTTTGAGTTTAAGGAAGATGTTGAAGAAAAAGATTAACCAATACTTCGTTTGATAAGTTTTCGCCACAGGTCTAATACTGAATTTTATAAAATTTCATGGAAAACAAATATTTACTTTATTATTTATATAAAGGAATTAATCGAATGATAGGGGTATTTTTCTTATAACTTAGTTGAGAACAGGGGATAATGACCCACAATAGCTGTAACTATTGTGGGTTTGTTCCATGTAATGCAATTTGCCGTACACGGAATTTAAAATGACTTCACTGCAATTCTCATCTTACGTTGCGATTGTACTTATTGCAAGATTTTGAGTATTTTTACATGATTTTCTATTTAACGATTTAAATTTATTCTTTTTACCATTTTGATAATTTTAAGTACTTGATCTTGAAGTGGCTTTGTTGCACAAAGATTTCATAACTATATGATTTTAAAAGTTTTGATTATTTTTTGATCTAAAATTAAATTTATTTAAATCAGATGCTTACATATTTATGCAACAAAGCCCAATTAAAGTATCAGATACAAGTAAGGCTTCACGGAAAATAGTAGAATCACGACCAGCAACATCAATAAGGATATATTCATATTCCTTATCTAGTTGTTCCAACTTTTCTAATAGATCGGAATGAATAGTTATGCATTCAATATCATCTCTCTGATTAGCCCATTTGAAAGCAGACTGTTGTTCGTCAGCATCTATTAGAATACTTTTTCCCTTGTTGTTTAATGCAACAGCTAGGTTAGTAGCAAGGGTTGTTTTTCCTACCCCACCTTTTCGATTAGCAACACATATTATTTTTGCCATAAGTAAGCCTTTATACAATCAACAACAAAACTATTAATAGTTGTATTAATGGTTTTGTTTTACGGACGTTAATTTTTTTCTTTAGGTGTTTTAATTACATTCAACTGTTGACTCAGCATCTTTTGATATTCATCTTTCCCTATGATCTTTTTGCATTGGTCAAGGATTGTTTGTCGAATGAAATTGTTTATAGAGGTATCACTTTTTTGACCCAATATAGCTACTGCTTTTTCAATAATATTTAGTTCTTCTACGAATAATGGAATAGTGAGATTTCTACCATTCTTTGTTCGTGATCTTGTGGATACTGGCAATGTATTTGGCTCAAGAAGAACCACACTTTTATTTCTAGTTATGATCTTATTGGATGGAGTAGCACCAGTTGAATTTTTAGCATCAGAGTTTACATCAATATGTGTAAACTCCTTATTCTGTCTAGCTTTAGTAAATCTATTTTCAGACATATGTGATCCCTAAATGCAGTAATTTTATAAAAAACCTAATAAATTAATTCTATTACATACTTATTATAGTTGTATAGTAAAATCATTAAAAAAACTATCAACACAACTATCAACACAGCTATCAACACAACTATCAACACAACTATCTAATTGGCTAAAAAAGAAGGTTGATATATTCAACCTTCTTTCATATTCAAAATTAACTTATTCTTTTAGGAAACCTAATTCGTATACCATAGGTTTTAGTTTATCGCTTAATTCCTTATAGGCATTATCAAAGTTAGAGAAAGATACAGGGATATAATCTCCACTACTATTTCTTGCTTTAAGCGCATTCCTAACTTGATACCAACCCACATCTACACGATTTAACTTTAATTCATCTCTAACTGAATGATTATCTGTATGTTGGAAGTAATTTTTCCATAATTCCTTACCTGCATTCATAACATTTTGAGCTTCATCACTTAGTGTCTTACCCATTAAATACCTGACCATGAAATCGCTTTCAAATCTATCAGGACTATCAAGTTCTTGTTCGGTAAAAGGAATGAAATGGTTGGTGATATTCCATTGCTCACCGTTCCATTCTAAATTGTTTGCACTGGCTGTAAGATTGCTACCGTTAAATAACATCCAAATTAAGCAATCATTCTTAAACTCATCAGATAATTCATTAGTAGGTTGTAAAAATTGATCACGGTCATTTATCCATGTTGGCTTGATTAAACGTCTAACACTGAATACGACTGCCGCTTGCCATAAATTTTCAGGATTAATAAAGAAACCATCTCCTTGACCGTATGGAGAAGAAAAAAGTACGGTTTGTTGCACTGCATGTTGCATATCATTTTTCCCACAGTACATATAACCAATAGCATTATCAGACCAAGTATCAACTCTAGGTTTTGATGTGGCTGGCATTATGGCATTTTTTAAGGGTAACGCTTTTAAGTTATTTCTTTTTGGACGGTTTATCCAAACATTAAGATAGCTACTATTTGGAAGGTGATAAAAACTCTTTTCTCCAATAGGAAGTGCTTTTTTATCAAGTATTTCTGTTGTAACAGTATCTATTGTCCATTTATTTTTTAGAGTTTGATCTGTTTTCCATATTAGAAATCCAATAGGAAAATTACCCTTTAATCCATCAAATGCCTTACTGTGTACGATAAATCCATCTAAATATTTTGCACTCCATGTATGTCTAAATTTCTCAAAATTAGGTGCATTAATGTATTTTAGTTTTGAAAACATTGCGATTGTAGCTTGAGGGATTTCTTGTGCTATACGTGCGACAAATTGAGTAAAGAGTTCATTACTAGCTTTACCATAGTCGTGCATTAGATGATTGGCTACTTTGGTATTTGCTACACCTGCCTTATTACCACTATCAGCACCAGTACCAACCTCAGCGTATGGGGGATTAATTAGAATAAGTATTTTTTTCCTTGCTGAAATGGCTTGTCTTAACTCTAAAGGTAATTTTTCTGTAAGACTGTAATCAATTTTCCCATCAGCAGTAATGTCATCATTAAGATAATCGTATTGAAAACGTGTAGCAGCCACACAAGTCTTTGATGCCTTCATTACATCAATATCAGCTTGATCTAATGTACTCATGAATATATTGCGATGGTTAGAGTGCTTAACTTCAAGATTCCCCACACCACAGCACATATCCCAAACAATATAATCTTTCTGCCAATTTTTACCCAAAGCTGTATCCAACTTATCATAGGCTTTATCAACTACATGTAGGGGGGTATAAAAAGCACCTTTAAAACTACGTTCATCTATCGGAATTAAGCTATCTCTACGTTCTAATAGATAGTTTCTATATTCTTCTTTTGGTGGTCTATGATAAATAGCCCAGAATCTACGATAGCCTTCACGATTCCCAAGCTCATAAACTTGACCATTCAACATGAAGGCAGGTGTATTGCTGATAAATGCTAGTTTAGCAGGTAGGTCTTTATGTGTACTTACAACTCCATCATTCATAATGTCAGCAAAGAACAAAAGGGTGTAATCATCTTCATTTACATCCTTAATTTCTTTACCAATCATATCAACCCATTTATCAAACACTTGTTTCAGGTTATTGGGTGTGATTTGAGTTCGGTTAATATCTCCTGATTTTATTGCAGACTTGACGGTAGATATAAATTCTTCTTCATGTGTCGATATTTTAAAAGACACAATATATGTGCCTATATAAGCAGAAATAACTTCTAAAGCTTCTTGAGTATATTTACTTGCTGATTTACCCCATTTAACTGTCTTTTTTTCTAAAAAAGGAATTACATCGCTGCTTTTCATAATTGCAGCTTTTTCAGTATCAATTACCGCCAAAAAAGGGGGGACATTTTCACCACGATTTAATGATTGTTGAACGTAGTGTAAAAGTTGGGTGAACATCGCATAGGTACTATGTCTTCCTGTGTCTTTTGCTTCAAACCAAATTTCTTTAGTTTGAATATCAATCAAGCCTTTCGTGAAACCTTTTAACCCTAAAGCTTTTATGTAGGCATCTTTTACATCTTCTTCACTTTTCACATTTTTTAATGCTTCATATAGACTCATAGCAGCCACATTTTTAAATATATTATTGAACATGATATGGTGTTAGTTGAATTAATACAATCAATAATAGGTGCTTTAAATCAATAGTATGCAATAATAAATAAAACAATGGATAGTTGTATTAACACAACTATCCATTGTTTTATTGGGTAAGGGCTTTGTTGCACAAAGATTTCATAACTATATGATTTTAAAAGTTTTGATTATTTTTTGATCTAAAATTAAATTTATTTAAATCAGATGCTTACATATTTATGCAACAAAGCCAATAGAGCGTAAAAAATTGAATGATTTTTAAATAATTTATGGCACAGCTTTTGCTTTATTTATAACAAGCATGGCAATGGCGCCATAACAAAATTACCTGTTCTGATATTTAAGGCAACGACGCCTAAGGTTTCAAAGACCTTAGGCGTCTTTTTGTTTAAAAACAGGTCCAGATATTAAAAATGAGGACGATGACATGGCATATCTTGCTCCTGCAGAGTTTGCAAAAAAAGTGGTAGATGCGGGTGAATCCAAATTACATATGGCAACCCGTGATGTATTGATTCGTGCCTTTATGGCAGGTGCGATTTTGGCACTGGCAGCAGTATTTGCCATTACCATAGCCGTGCAAACAGGATCAGCACTAATTGGTGCGCTCCTGTTTCCAGTTGGTTTTTGTATGTTGTATTTATTGGGCTATGACCTGTTAACTGGGGTATTTGTACTTACGCCGCTGGCATGGCTAGATAAACGCCCAGGGGTGACATGGGGACGTATTCTAAAAAACTGGGGCTTGGTGTTTGTAGGGAACTTTACAGGCTGTTTAGTCGTTGCAGTGCTCATGGCAGCGGTTTATACCATGGGTTTTGCAGCGGATCCAAACCCTGTCGGTGTGAAAATTGCGCATATTGGCGAGGAGCGGACATTAGGTTATGCCGAATACGGATTCGCCGGCTGGATGACTATTTTTATCCGTGGCATGCTGTGTAACTGGATGGTGTCATTAGGTGTCATTGGCGCGATGATGTCTACTACGGTGAGTGGCAAATTCATTGCCATGTGGATGCCAATTATGCTGTTCTTTGCCATGGGCTTTGAGCACTCTGTCGTTAACATGTTCCTGTTCCCATTTGCCATGATGATGGGCGGTGACTTCTCGATTGCTGACTACTTCCTATGGAATGAACTGCCGGTTGCTTTAGGTAATCTGGTGGGTGGTTTGGCATTAACAGGTCTGGCACTTTATACAACCCATGTCCGTACTGGTGTTAAAAAAGAATTTTAATATTCACCATTTTATAAAGGGATCATATAGATCCCTTTTTGAGCTTTCAGCATGAAAAAAACATTAAAAGTCAGTATTGGGCAATATTCTACTGCCGGAATTAAACAACAGAACCAGGATTTCCATGGAGTATATCTGCCCGAAGGACATGTGCTGAAACAGAAAGGTATTGCCTGTGTTATAGCGGATGGAATCGGTAGCAGTAATGTCAGTCATCTTGCAGCAGAAACCGCCGTTGGCAGTTTTTTATCTGACTATTATTCTACTTCAGATGCCTGGAGTACACAGACTTCAGCAGAACGCGTGATCCGCGCGACCAATTCATGGCTTTATGCACAGACTCAACAAAGTCAAGGACGTTTTGATAAAGACCGAGGTTATGTCTGTACCTTATCTGCACTGATTTTAAAACAGCAACAAGCCCATGTTTTTCATGTTGGTGATAGTCGTATTTACCGCATTCGCGATCATGAAATTGAATTACTGACCCATGATCATCGTGTCTGGTTGTCTTCAAGAGAGCATTATCTTAGCCGAGCCTTAGGTGCCGACTATCGTATTGAAATTGATTATCGAAATATTGAGCTCAAAGAAAAAGATATTTTTTTACTGATGACGGATGGGGTCTATGAATTTGTCACAGATCAACAATTATTAGATTTAATTTTAGTAGATGCAGATTTAAATCAACTTGCCAAAGCATTCGTTGAAAAAGCTTTAGAACAGGGCAGTGATGATAACTTAAGTCTCCAGGTGATCCATGTAGAACAGCTGCCTGAACTGAATCAGTTTCATATTCAGCAGGATTATGTATTTCCACAACAGCTCAGTAAAGGTGAAGTGTTTGAAGGCTATGTGATTGATAAAATTCTGCACCAAAATCATCGCAGTTGCCTGTATTTGGCACACGATACTCAGCAGCAGCCCTTGGTTATAAAAACTTTGGGGGTAGATTTACAGCAAGATAAAAATGCCGTAGAGCAGTTTCAACTCGAAGATTGGGTATCGAAACGTCTGAAACATGACAACCTGATGCAGTGTTATCCACATAACACTGAGAAAAAATATTTATTCCAATGTTATGAATATTTACAGGGTGAAACCTTGGCTCAATGGCTGCATCGCCAAGAAAAGCCTTTAAATCTGGATGAAATTTTACCAATTTTGCAACAAACAGCCTTGGCTTTAAATGCAATGCACCGACTGGAAATGCTACATCAGGATATACGACCAAAAAACATCATGGTTATAAATGCAGAAAATGCCATGAAAATTAAACTGATTGATTATGGTTCAACGGCAGTAAGAGGCCTGGTCGAAATTAATCCTAAAAATGCGAATCGAGCACTCGGAACCTTGGCATTTATGGCACCGGAGTATTTTATTGATCATTCGCCATCTGTACATTCAGACCAATTTTCTTTGGCGGTAATGGCCTATTATTTATTCACCAAACAATTACCTTATGGGACAGATTTAGCTCGCTGTAACAGTTTAAAGCAGATGAAAAAAGTTCAATATCATTCCATCAGGAAATATCGGCCAGATTTACCTATATGGTTAGATAAAATTTTAGGCCAAGCGCTGAGTATTGAACCGATACATCGTTTTGAGGCCTTGTCTGAACTCATTCATAATCTAATGCATCCTTCCAAAGAATTATTAAACTCTAAACCACCAGCAATCATTGAACGAGATCCTTTACGTTTTTGGCAAATGAGTTGCGCCGTATTAGGGCTATTATTTTTACTGAGTATTGCATGGCCATTTATTTGAAAAGATAGGATCAAACCATGCTTAAAATTGAAGGTACATAGATAAGTTTTTATTCAAACAGCTTTGTTGCACAAAGATTTGAAATGCAAAGCGCCCCTAATTGAGCTAAATTTAAGGCGTAATTTGGGTAAGTGGTCGACCTAATTCCGTAAATCTGTTGAGGACTGCTACACGTGCATGAATCTCATTGACTTGGCTATCAAAACGCCTTGCTCTGAGTTTATCTCCTAATAATTTAATGCAGTGCATCTTAGTTTCAACCAAACTTCACCGATGATAGCCTGATTTTTTCCATAGTGTCCTGCCTGAGAAGCACTGCTTCCAAGATTAACTGTTCGAAGTAATTCATTTCGATCTAGCGAGCTGCTCTTTGTATCTTTCCAAGGTTTCGCATTTTTTTCTAGGTGGAATCACCGCATGCGCTTGCCGATCTGCAATGACCTCACGGCATTGCTTGGTGTCATAAGCTCCATCGGTATAAACAGAGTCAATCTGCTCATCTTGTGGAATCTGATTAAGTAAATCACCAAGCACCTGTGAATCACTGACATTATTGGTTGTAAGCTGAATAGCGCGTATTTGTAGAGTTTTAGCATCTATGCCAATATGAAGTTTACGCCATTGGCGACGATATTCAGGTCCATATTTCTTGCGTTTCCATTCGCCCTCACCTAGAAACTTCATGCCTGTAGAGTCTATGAGTAGATGCAGCCCATCGCTACTTTTTTGGTAATTGATTGCAATATTAATATGCTTTTGTCTTCTACAAAGCGTGGTGTACGAATATCACTGATATTCGTAGCTGCTCATCCGCAAAGTTTAATCAGACTTTGCACAAAGCCAGTGACCATACGTAAAGACAGACGGAGTAAGGATTTAATCATTAAGCAGCATTGGATGGCTGCATCGGAGTAGGTTTGATTTCGCCCTTATTTTGCCTTTTGATGGCGCATACCATTGCGTAGCAGGATCAAACCAAATGGCAATATTTCCGCGACTCATGAGTGCTCGGTTATATGCGGGCCAATTGGTTGTGCGGTAGATTTTATGTGTAGGCTTCTTCATTTGAAAATTATATCGCTGAAAAAGCCTTTACAGATAGGTTTGTGCAACAAAGCCTCTATGAACTTAAAGTAACATGTTCTAAATTTAACATAATGGCGGTTTTACGAAATTAAAAAATCCTAGACTCAAATCTAGGGTTTAAATTTAAAAAAATACATAAAAATTAATAACATGGTATTAATATTGTCCCATTGTAATTTGTTTCAATTCTAATGAATTATGAAACTCAAAATGTAAATAATTATCAAATATTTTGTATTTAAGCCAACTGTTACTTTCTCTTTCGGGGGTTCCAAATAAATTAGCTACAGATTGCATCGTACTTTTGTGATTAATACCTGTGATCAGATTTTCTAAAAATGGGTATGGGTAATATTCTTCATTCTCTTTGACGTAGATGAAAATGGTATCTAGTATCTGATGTTCATTAAACCTGAACGTAATACCTCTCTTAAAAAATTGCCAATAGGATAGCTTTTCTCCACCAAAATTAGTCTCTAATGAGTCAAACTCACTTGCAACAAGAATAACTGCTTTCAAAATATCTGAACTTGACTCTTTAGTTCCAAGACAAGATAAAAAAACCTCTACATCACCTGAAAAATTCACTTATGACATACCTAAATCAAAATTTTCTTTATCCTTTGGTTTTTATCATATTAAAAATGAAATCTCTGATTCAAAGTTAAAATTTTCAAAAGCTGTATCCATTTAACATAAATCTCTTATACGAATTCTAGCCCTGCATAGGGCGGGCTAGATATAGCGATTAGACCCAATTCTCTAGCTTCAGACCATCAATTCGTTCAAATTCTTTTGTATTGTTCGTAACTAATACAACATCCAATGCCAAAGCATGAGCAGCGATCAGCATATCTAAGCTGCCAATCGGTTTACCTGTAGATTGAAGATTCTGGCGTAATTTGGCGTAATGCCAAATCGCCTGTTCATCGTAAGGAAGAATCTCTAAAGGTGACAAAAACTTGTTTAACGCCTGTTTATTGCGTTCAGATCCAGACTTCTCTACACCAAAAGCCAGCTCAGATGCCGTGATACTCGAAATCGCAAGCTGGCCGAGTTGATATTGCTTAAAGCGCTCAAAAACTTGTTGAGGCTTATTGTTGATGACATAGATACAAATATTTGTGTCTAAGAGGTAAATCATCTGAACTCCTCACGGAGCTGTTCGCCTTGATCAGCTCGCTCCAATTGGAATCCAACCTCAAACTCATTTATTGCTTCTAACATGACATCCCAAGGATTGTCGATGGGCATGAGTAATACACCACGACCGAAGCTTTTGATGGCCACTTCCGTGCCATTAAAGCGAAAGGCTTTAGGCAAGCGAACAGCCTGACTGCGACCAGTTTGAAATACTTTCGCAATTTCCATAATTACCTCCCGAAACCAAGATATATATCATTGATATATATCTTAACATTAAATCTTGTAAAGTCAAAGTGAAATTAAAATCATAAGGCAATAAAAAAGCCCGACATCCTGTCGGGCTTTTTCATATCGGGGTGCTCGTCTTACTGATCTCGTGCTGCCCATTCCTTGCGCTATTTTCTTATTCTTGTTTTCTGGAAACATCCAGTTCCCTTATGTATTCATCATAGGGCTAATGCTTTGGATTACCAATCCTCAAAAATCTTAAATTCATGTAAGTTTTAGCTTACAAAGTTGGCCTATTTTATCCCAAGAGTTGTCCGCAGAAATTGGGGATTATTTCTGAACTGTGACCCTTGAGAAATCAGGAAAAAATGCAAAAACGAATGTTTTTTGATCAATTTTATTGGCTAAAAGTTACAGTTTTGCTTAAAAAGAAACCGACTTGTTTCCAAGTCGGTTGAACGAGAACGTTCCAGAGGGTATGAATAACGATAAGATACTGATCTTAAAGTAATATTAAAAACACTGTTATTCACCAATTAAAATGTCTATGCGATAAACCATTTAAAATGTCCTGTTTTTAACCACAAGAGTCAAGCACAGGATTTAAATTTCTTTGTTCAATAACAGCTTTCTGAGCTTTACGACTCGGCATACTTTTCTTGGCCCGGGAACGTTTATTTTGTTTTTCCAATACTTCATGTTGCTGTTGAATATGCGCCAGGACTGAACCTAACCGTTTATTCTCAACAATCTCATTTTGCTGCAGCCCAGCCAATTTATTGAAGATGCTGTAGTTGAGCTTTCGTCCTTCATGCATGAGGGCCAAAGTGCCATCCGGATACTCCAGAATTGAAATGTTTTGCCCAGCAAGCTTATGATTCAGCTCTGTCGGTTCAAGTATATAAATACATTTATCATACGTGATGGTTAGGTTCTTCGTGACCTTACGCGGTTCCTGCCAGGTAAAAATATCATCCAGTTCAAGATTAGATTCGGTTAGGGGTAGATGTAAATTCTTCGAGTTTCTCGCACACTTGGCAAATTTCTGATTGAAGTGCTCAATGAAGTAGGGTAGCCATGCATTGGCTTCGGCAATTGAACTGATGCCTTCCAAACGCATCTCCTTGATCAACCGGTCTTGAAGGGTTCTATTCGCGCGTTCTACGCGACCTTTAGCCTGTGGTGAGTTGGCAAAGATAATATCAATGTTTAACTCATTCAGAATCCGGCCAAATTGCGTGATCTGGCTGTTTAGGCTAGATTTTTGGTTCACTCGGAAGACCTAATGTTTGTCGCTATAAAAGGCCAGATGTTTGCCGTATTGTTCAATGTAGGCTCGGGTTGAAAGCATATAGTCAAAGGTCGTTTCGGCCTCACAAAAGCGCAGATGCAACAGCTTTCCAGTAGCATCATCGATATAAACCAGCAAGCAGCACTTAGCAGCGCGTCCTTCGAACCAGTCATGATATGAGCCATCAATCTGGATTAGCTCACCGAAGCAATCCCGGTTATAGTGTGGCTGATATGGACGTTTAAGGCGCTTGGATCGAGGAATCCAGAGGTCATTTGCCGTCATCCACCGCCGAAGCGTTTCTACCGGGATATCTAGGGCAAACATGCTGCTGAGCTTCTCATGCGCCAAGGTGGGTCCAAATCCAAGCAGATGTTCAGAAATAATAGAAAAAATTTCGATTTTAATAAATCATCATGGCGACGATGACCTGGTTGACCACGACTGGCATGTATCAGGCCTGAAACACCATCTTGCTTTAGCTTGTGCAATAATCGGGTTATTTGACGGGTTGAAAGATTAAGAATTTCTGCAGCACGGACTTGGTTAATACGTTGATCTCGAACGTCTTGCAGAACAGCAAGACGTTGAATTTCTTTGTCAGACATAGTGATCAGCATCTATATTTCATATCCAGTCTATGATGTTTAAACCATCATAAACTAGACATTTTTATTGGTGAGAATATAGACATTTCTACTTAGGAATAACACTTAGTGTTATTCACCAATTAAAATGTCTATGCGAAAAACCATTTAAAATGTCCTGTTTTTAACCACAAGAGTCAAGCACAGGATTTAACTTTCTTTGTTCAATAACAGCTTTCTGAGCTTTACGACTCGGCATACTTTTCTTGAGACGGGAACGTTTATTCTGTTTTTCCAACTCTTCATGCTGTTGCTGAATATGTGCCAGAACTGTACCTAACCGTTTATTCTCAACGATCTCATTCTGCTGTAGCCCAGCTAATTTATTGAAAATGCTGTAGTTGAGCTTTCGTCCCTCGTGCATGAGGGCCACAGTGCCATCTGGGTACTCCAGAAATGAAATATATTGCCCAACAAGCTTATGATTCAGCTCTGTCGGTTCAAGCAGATAAATACATTTGTCATAGGTCAGGGTCAGATTCTTGGTGACCTTACGCGGTTCCTGCCAGGTAAAAATATCATCCAGTTCAAGATGAGATTCGGTTAATGGCCGATGTAAATTCTTTGAGTTTCGCGCACACTTGGCAAACTTCTGATTGAAATGCTCAATAAAGCAGGGCAGCCAGGCATTTGCCTCGGCAATTGAACAGATACCTTCTAGGCGCATTTCCTTGATCAGGCGATCCTGGAGTGTTCTATTGGCACGTTCCACACGGCCTTTGGCCTGGGGTGAGTTGGCGAAGATAATATCAATATTTAACTCATTCAGAATCCGCCCAAATTGCGTGATCTGGCTGTCCTGGCTCGATTTCTGGTTCACTCGGAAGACCGAATGTTTATCGCTATAAAAGGCCAGAGGCTTACCGTATTGTTCAATGTAGGCTCGGGTTGAAAGCATATAGTCGAAGGTCGTTTCCGCCTCACAGAAGCGCAGATGCAACAGCTTTCCAGTGGCATCATCGATATAAACCAGCAAGCAGCACTTAGCAGCGCGTCCTTCGAACCAGTCATGATATGAGCCATCAATCTGGATTAGCTCACCGAAGCAATCCCGGTTATAACGTGGCTGATATGGACGTTTAAGGCGCTTGGATCGTGGAATCCAGAGGTCATTTGCAGTCATCCAGCGCCGAAGCGTTTCTACCGGGATATTCAGGTCAAACATGCTGCTGAGCTTCTCATGGGCCAAGGTAGGTCCAAATCCCAGCAGATGTTCAGAAATAATGGAAAGACATTTTGATTTTAATAAATCATCATGGCGACGATGGCCAGGTTGACCACGACTGGCATGCGCCATACCTGAAACACCATCTTGATTGAGCTTCTGTAATAACCGGGTAATTTGACGGGTTGAAAGATTAAGGATTTCAGCAGCACGGACTTGTGTAATACGATGATCTCGAACGTCTTGCAGAACAGCAAGACGTTGAATTTCTTTGTCAGACATAGTGATCAGCATCTATATTTCATATCCAGTCCATGATGTTTAAGCCATCATAAACTAGACATTTTTATTGGTGAGAATATAGACACTTTAAATGGGTTCTAACACTTAGATTGCGTATAATATAGATTATGTTAAATTAGTTGTATGTTATATTTAGTTCATAGACTTCTTCGTTTAGCCTAAAATCAATCACTTATATAAAATAATATTTCACATTCAGTTCACTTATGTTTATATTCTATTTACTGATATACGCTGAATGATTACGACGTTTTCTTCGTGTCATGGTTGACTCCAAAACAAGCATTTCCCATGCTTATTGGGGAGTAGATTATCACTTATAGGCATGGTCTAAAATCCTAGAACCACATCAGTATTCATCGACTGGAAATCTAAAAACCATAAGAAAATATGGTATTCGATTTATGTTTGGTATCGACTGTAACCGTAAGGTTTCCCCAGAAAAAGGACAATGGTTTCAACTGCGCTTATTGCCAGATTTCCATCAGGGTCAAGTGGTCTGGCTCAAAGATTTTGGCTTTGTACAATTATTTAAGACTCAGTTAAAAGAACAGCAGAGGTTTTATATTGTGCATCAAGATGAAGATGATTTATTGTCCTTTGAAGGTTTTCATGAATTACATTCAAGTCATTGGAAAATAGAGCAATATCACCGGGTGATTAAACAGGTTTGTCATATTGAAAAGTTTCAAGTAAGACGATCTAAACTGATTTTGAATCATATTTTTTCAGCCTTGATGGCCTACGTTGAGATACAAAAGAACCAGTTTGAGCGGATCTTTGAAAATATATATCGTTGGCAGAAGAAATTATTTAGACCAATTATCAAAAACTTCATTGATGACTTTATTCTCGATAAAAATCATCTGCTACCACAGAGAATCTATAAGTAATAGTGCGTAAGTCCTATAAACATAAATTTTGATCCTAAACAGTATCGTGGACAACAAATCCCTCTAAATTCTTAAAATATTTCTTCTTAAAGGCTTCAGGGCTTAACCAGCCATTTGCAGAATGTCTCCTGACCTGATTGTAATAAATCTCAATATAGTCAAACAAGACAGCATTCGCTTCTTTTCGAGTGGCAAACACACTGCCATGGACCACATGACCTTTCAATGTATGAAAGAAGCTTTCAGTCATTGCATTATCCCAACATGAGCAGTGTACTGCGCAAGGCTGCGTGACATACTCTGAGTACAATCATTTGTCAGTAACAGCGCTCTAAAATCACGACTAAAGTACTGTGAACCTTGGTCCGAATGAACCATAACACCAGTTGGATAACCCTGACGAGCCATTGCATAGTTAAACGTATCACACACCAACTGGCGGTCTATTCGATGGCTGGTTTGCCACCCCACGATACGACGGCTGAATAGATCCAGCATCACACATAAATACAACCAACCTTGCTTAGTGCGGATATAGGTAATGTCTGTTGTCCAGACTTTATTAGGCTGAGTAACTGTAAATTGGCGATCCAAGAAGTTGGGTGCAGATTAGGATGTCGGGCTTTTTTATTGCCTATCATTTCTCATTTGCAAAACAAGCATAATGCTCCTAAAATATAGAATATAGACTATAGACTATAGACTATAGACTATATTTTGGTTATGGTATGTGGACAGTCATTACGACAGATCTATTTAATCAGTGGCTTGAACAGCAAGATGAATCTATACAAGAGAAGGTCCTAGCTGCTCTGGTCGTTCTACAACAGCAGGGTCCGAGTTTAGGCCGCCCTTTAGTAGATACTGTGTATGAGTCTAAATTTACCAATATGAAAGAACTGCGCGTTCAACACCGCGGTAGACCCTTAAGAGCTTTCTTCGCATTTGATCCCTTACGACAGGCTATTGTTCTATGTATTGCTGATAAAGGCGGTAAAAAGCGTTTTTATAAAGACATGCTGGATATTGCAGATGAACAATACCAACTTCATCTCACCACCCTAGGAGATAAATCTAATGGCTAAGACTCTGCAAGAATTGTTAGCTAGCCGCTCGCCAGAGAGCCAAGCCCGTATTCAAAAAATGGCAGATGAATTACTGCTAGAAAATCAGCTTCATCTTATTCGTGAAGAACTCGAAATTTCTCAAAAAGAGCTTGCTGAAACTTTGGGAATAAAACAGCCATCGCTTTCAGCAATAGAAAATCGTGGCAATGATCTTAAGATTTCAACCATGAAAAAGTATGTTGAGGCAATGGGCGGGAAGCTCCGTATTGATGTAGAGCTTCCAACAGGAAAACATATAGGATTCAATGTTTAACAATAAAAATGGGAGCTAACAGCTGCATTTCGTAGATGGTGTATTATGTTAATTGTAGGAAAACTTCACATTAGAGCATCAGTCGGTACAACTGGTGATTCATACGATAATGCTTTGGCTGAAACGGTGAATGGCTTATACAAAACAGAGGTGATTGAATATTTAAAAGCAGATTGGCAAGGTTTAGCAGATGTACAACTTGCGACACTAAACTGGGTAGATTGGTTCAATAAAAAGCGTGTACACAGTGCACTGGGTTATGTATCGCCTTTTGAGTTTGAAGCAATGTACTATGATAAGATTAACCCGTTAGGTCAGGTGGCCTAACTTAAATAAAAAAGTCTCCGACAAACCCAGTACGGTTCAGTTTGGGTTTTAAGACACCAAATCAAATGGCCGAAGACTTTTATAAGTTGGCTGCCTAGAATCTCCCAAGGGAAAGTCTCCTGATAATTCAGCGTATATCACTGTTTACCTATCATTCTGCATAATACTTATACCAGTGTTCAGCAATATCCCCTCGTCGACAAATCCACACATTTTCGTATGCTTGAATGTAATCCAAAAAGCGTTGTAGAGCCTTAAAACGACCTGGACGCCCCAAAATACGACAGTGCATTCCAATAGATAACATTTTGGGAGAGCTTTCACCTTCTTTATAAAGCACATCAAACGAATCTTTTAGATATTGATAAAATTGTTCCCCACTATTGAAACCACCAGGAGAGCTAAACTTCATATCGTTACTTTCTAAGGTGTAGGGAATAATCAGATGTGGACGAGTGTGTCCTTCCAAGTTGGTTAAAGTCGTCCAAAATGGTAAGTCATCCCCATAGTTGTCACAGTCATATTTAATTTGAGGAAATTCAGCCAATAATTGACGTGTATTAGGGCTATCACGACCTGTGTACCAACCAATAGGAGCTGTCCCAAACAGCGTTTCTAAAACACTAATTGCCTGATCCATATATTGGCGTTCAAGTTCCATCGGCATATCTTGATAATGTACCCAACGCTGACCATGTGAGACAACATCATAATTCGATTCTTTAATGGCATTAACAATATAAGGATTACGAATTAACGCCATACCCACACCAAAAATAGTCATCGGTAAGTTACGCTTTTTAAACTCATTATGAATACGCCAGAAACCGGCACGTGAGCCATACTCATACATTGAATCCATTGACATGTGTTTATCTTGAAAAATAGCTGCGCCTATGATGTCCGATAAAAACTGCTCTGATCCTGCATCGCCATGTTCAACATGGTTTTCACCCCCTTCTTCATAATTCAGAACAAACTGAACTGCAACTCTGGCTTGGTTTGGCCATTCCACTTTTGGAGGTTGACCATGATAACCAATTAAATCACGTGAATATGGTGCATTATTAATTTGGTCAATTAATTGTTGCCCACATAAGTAATCTTTTGCCACGCAAGTCTCCTCATTATTTGTACGTATGTGCATTTCTATTTAGAAATACACGAAAAATTTTCAAAGTTATTTGACTCATCAGCAATAAAACGGTAAAAATTACCCTATTAAGTCCGAATAAATGTTCTTTTCAAACACTTAAGTTTCGACATTTAGTGCTTTTTCCAATTGATAGACATCGCAATTTTTCCCTTCACCAATACGATCTATCACAATAAACTCACTCGGTGCTTCTAGTGTGATAAGAGGGTGATGCCATGTTCCAGCATGATAATTTACACCTTGCGTACCATCTGTTATGAATGCTTTCATTGTTTCTAAATTAGGCTTGTCTTGATCCAGATTCTCTGCGACAACAACTACAAATTGTTGCCCATGCATACCTATAAATGCTTGAGAACCCAAAGGGTGTCTTTCGAGCATGGAAATCTTTATAGGGAATTGACTTGCTTTTATATTCTTAAAAATACTAATACCGACTTTTGTATCTGATTGAACTTCAGCCAAAGCATGATAGCGCTCAGTATGTCGATCATTAATATAAAAAAAATCACTACCCGCACTGGACACAACATCGCCAAATGCTTTGAAGTTTTCAGTAGTTAATGCCTGTATTTGAATTTTGTTCATGTCATTGACTCTTGAGCCGTGACTTTACCCCATAAACGAATACGGCTAATGCCACCATCAGGGATCATATTGACGCGAATATGCGAAATTTTCTCATGTTCTATAACCTGATTAATGAGGCTATGTACGTGATCCATTTGCATGTTTTGGGCTTCAAGTAAAAATGGCCAGAACATACTTTGTGGGATCAATTGTGGATCAGTTGCATCTTCCACATATACAGCTTGGATGGAAACTTGTGCTGGGAAATTCCCTTTAAAGTGAGCTGTATCTATTTCAATTTTTTCAATTTCCCCTGCTCGTCCTAAAGCTAATACACACCAATCAAAACCTGGCTCACGACGACGCTTCGTTTCCCAACCATCTCCCATGTTTATTCCTCGTCCAGGATTAATCAGGTTTCTTGGATGTCCAAAATGTGCATCACTATAAGCAATTACCCGCCCACCATTTTCTAATGCAAGGAGATCTAGAATTTGATCGCTATTTTTAGTTTGAATTTGTACTTCACCATAAATACGTAAACGAGCTATCCCCCCATCTGGGAAGATATTTAAGCGAATATGAGTAAACACCTGCTCAGATGAAATATCAAAAATATGGTGCTGGCTTACTATTTGGCAATAGATCAATCCATTCAACCTGCTCCAGTTCATCATTCGGAGCATAGCAAGCTTCAAGTGAGGCTGATGCAGGATAATTGCCTGTAAAGAATGTGGTATCGATATCTAATCCGCGGATTTTTCCAGCTACACCAAGTTTTACAATACACCAATCATGACCTGCATGACGTTTACGTCGAGTTTCCCAACCATCCATCCATTTGCCATGATCGTCGAACTTGTCTTCAACAAAAATTGGGGCATTGGTACTTAACATTCGTTTAGCTTCAGCAAAAAAATCATCAGAACAATCTATGATTTTAGCTCCAATTCGTTCATCAGCTAAATTGGTATACTGATGTAGATATAGAGGGATATCAAAAATTGGTGCGTGTAAAGTTGCCATAGGTTCTCCAAACTAGATATGTATTAGGTCAAATAAATTGAGAATAAAAAATGAAATGCTCACTTTGAAAAATCAGGGATTTCATAGATATTCTTGTGCTATTACTAAAGTAGAGTTAAACGTTACTTCTGATTTGGATAATCGTAATCTCCCCATTTGCTCGTACGAAGACCTAAACCATGAAGTGCTTCTAATAATTTAACTGCCGCTGTTACACCATCGATTACAGGAATATTTAATTCTTTTGAAATTGACTCAACATGCTTAGACATTCCACCACAACCTAAGACAATTGCACCAACACCATCATTTTCTTTTGCAAGCCAACAGGTTTCGAGTAATTTGTCATAAGTTTCTTTTTCATTCTTTTCAAGGTCGAGTACTGGTAAATCAATACAATGGATTTTTTCGCATTTATGGATATAACCGTATTGATGTAATAAATGCTCAGCAATAATTTTTGTGCGTTTGAGCGTTGTCACAATTGAAAATTTTGTCGCAATTAAAGTCGCCATATGAAACGCAGCTTCAGCTATACCAATTACAGGAGCATCGGTTAACTCTCTAGCTGCATCTAGACCAGGATCTCCAAAACAGGCAATGATGTGCCCATCAACTTGTTGAGATTGACCTTGCTTAATCAATTCCAACAAATGAAATGAAGCAATTGCTTCGTCATAATGTCCTTCGATTGAGACAACACCTTGAGTTGGTGCAACTGCTACAATTTCTGTTGATCCTGCTGCAACTTTACTTGCACTTTCTGCAATAGATTGTGTCATTTCCAGACAGGTATTAGGATTAATGACTTGAATACGCATAACTAACCTTTGATTTTTCGATGCCCTAATAAGAAATCGATAAGAGCTTTTGATAGATTTTTACTAACAGTTAACCCCGCTAAGCTTGTAGCGGGGTTAAGTTAGATTGCTAATTTATTGACTTAGAATATTTAACTGGCGATTTGATGCTAATTACACTGTATGTAATTAAGCCTAAAAACATACCAATGAACCAACTGAAATTTGCCAAGACATGCCATTGTGGAATTAAAACGCATAAGATTGGAATGATTGCTGATGGAATCAATGCATAGATTGCATTGCAGTTGTAGCCATTTTTATACCAATAGCTTCCTTGGGTATCCAATGTATATAGATCATCGACAACAACATTCTGCTTTTTAATAAAATAATAATCAGCAATTAAAATTCCGAACAAAGGTCCAATAAATGCACCCAAGATATCAATAGTATAGTGAATAACTTGCGGATTATTAAATAAATTCCAAGGCGTAATGAAGATTGACCCAACTGCTGCAATCATCCCTCCCATACGCCAACTGATTTTACTTGGAGAGACATTTGAGAAATCAAATGCTGGAGAGACAAAGTTCGCGACAATGTTAATACCGACCGTCGCAATCATGAGCGTTAAGCTCCCTAAAATTACCACAAATGTATTATCTAACTTGCCAACCATTTCAACAGGATCTGTAATTAACTTTCCGTAGATTGGTAAAGTCGCTGCAATACACACTACAGTTAATAATGAGAAACCTAGGAAGTTCACGGGTAAACCTAAGAAATTGCCAAACTTAACAGCTTCAAAAGTCTTTCCATAGCGTGAGAAGTCACCAAAATTCAAAACTGGTCCGGAGAAGTAAGAAACTACCAGTGCAATGGCACCAATCATAACGGGTAATACATCTAAACCCTCATACTTCACACCGCCAAGATTAAGATCAATATTTTCCCATCCTGCTTCATATACCAGCCAAGCCGCCATAGCAAACATCAGCACGTATACAGCTGGTCCAGCCCAATCAATAAACTTACGGATACTGTCCATACCAGACCAGAATACGACTGCTTGTAGTACCCAAAGCAGCATAAAACCAATCCAACCTAAATATGAAAGCCCCAAGAAACCATATTGCTTTACATCAGCATAAATGGCCATGTCTGGAAAAAATTTAAGGATAACTAGAATAAAGGCACTAGATGCTAAGTAAGTTTGAATCCCATACCAAGCGACTGCAATAAGTCCTCGAATAACGGCTGGAATATTTGCGCCTTGAACTCCAAAAGTAGCACGACAAATTACTGGGAAAGGTGTACTGGTCTTTTGGCTTGGTTTAGCAATTAAATTGGCAAAGAATTGTACAATGACAATACCTATTAATAAGGAAACTAAAACTTGCCAACTATTTAGACCTAGAGCAAATAGGCTGCCTGCTGTTACATATCCACCAACACTGTGAACATCAGACATCCAAAAGGCAAAAATATTGTATGAGCCCCAGGTCTGAGTTTTAAGCGGTGCTAAATCCTGATTGGTTAAAGCAGGGTCATAACTTGGCTTAATCAATGCTTCTGTATTGTTTTCCATTGTGATTACTCACTTATATTCATTTGTAATGCTGCTACGGGCTTAGCTTTAAGCTCGCTGTCCGGGTTCTGCCTTTAGAATGTCAATCGCATACCTAAAGCCAATGAAAGTTGATCCTGATTTGCATAACCACCACCTGGGAGTGTCGAATCAGTATTCACTAGACTTTCACTAGAGCCATCATCGTTATTGAGATATGCAAGGTTTGCGACTAGGCTGAGTGGTTTACGAACTTGGTAAATGGCTAACGCTCTGTAGACCATCACATCATGTTCAAATGTCGTATTTTTTTTGTAGATTACATCACCTGATACTGTGAGTTTTGGCGTCAAGGTATAATCAATACCTAATTCAGATGCCCAAGCCTTTTGTTCAGCTGAATTGGTGGCTATTGCAGCATATTGCCCTGGTCCCGTAATATCCGCGTATGCAAATCCTAGACGAGTAGTGAGCTGATCAAAGGTATACTTCGAAGCTAATGTTGTTAATCTATAATGGTTGTCTGTGTCATGCGCTTCATGATCTTCATAAGAAGCACCAATCATTAGTTTTGGTGTAGCATATTTCGCTGCGCCAGAAAAAATCTGACCATGTGTATTTTTCGTTGAATCATCGTCTGTGGCATACAAAGCGCCAAACTGCCAACCATTAAGGTCTGGTGAAGCATACTTAAATGTATTGCTGTAAATTTCACTTACGGCATCAAACTCAGAAAACTTAAAAATTGCACCTGAGTTATACCCTCCTTTAAATACACTCCCTACAAACCAGTCATCATTAAATGTCCACTGCTTTCCAAGGCTTACGGAACCATAAGGCGTTTTGATTCCGGCATAAGCATTTCGATCGAATAGCTCACCATCTTTATTTTGTTCACCTTTTGAAGGCTTAAAACCGGATTGCAAATTAAAGAATGCTTGATAATCATCATCAATTTTATAAAGCCCACTAAAACCGAGATTAGACACACCCAAAATGCTATCTACCGCTTCAGTCTTAGTTTTCGTACCACCTTTGACATTGGTTACTGTTGCAATACCAGTGTCAATTAAAACTGAACCGTACCGGGTTTGTCGGAGACTTTTTTATTTAAGTTAGGCCACCTGACCTAACGGGTTAATCTTATCATAGTACATTGCTTCAAACTCAAAAGGCGATACATAACCCAGTGCACTGTGTACACGCTTTTTATTGAACCAATCTACCCAGTTTAGTGTCGCAAGTTGTACATCTGCTAAACCTTGCCAATCTGCTTTTAAATATTCAATCACCTCTGTTTTGTATAAGCCATTCACCGTTTCAGCCAAAGCATTATCGTATGAATCACCAGTTGTACCGACTGATGCTCGTAAATTTGCAGCTTCTAAACGATTGGTATAGCGAATAGAAAGATATTGAACACCTCTATCGGAATGATGAATCACATTCTTTGGCATGCCTCGATCGTGCAATGCTTGCTCCAATGCATCGAGCACCATATCTGTATTCATCCGTGTAGATACTTTCCATCCAACAATTGCTCGTGAGAACACATCAATAACAAATGCGGTATATACCCAGCCTGAATGAGTTTGAATATAGGTAAAGTCACCCACCCATAGTTGGTTTGGATGATCAGCATTAAAATTACGTTTCACTAAATCATCTGCCCGTTTTTGGTCATCTCGGTTACGGGTGGTTTGTTTATTCTTACCACGCCAAACACCTTGTATACCTAGCTTTTGCATCAATCGAGCAACTGTACAACGTGCAATAACATAACCCTCACGTTTTAATTTTTGCCAGACTTTACGTACACCATATCGACCTGAACTTTCCTTCCAAATTCGTTTAATTTGTTCAGCATGATGCTCATCATGTAGATCTCGTTTCGCTCGATGTTCTGGATTGTCAGCGAGATCTAAAGTTCGGTAATAGGTTGAAGCTGCGATCGGTAAAATCCTACAAATCGCATCAACACCATATAAGTCTTTATTGTTATGGATGAAATCCACCATTATTTGTGTGGGCGGTCGAGCTCCGCCTGGGCGAAAAAAGCGGCTGCTTTACGTAGAATTTCATTGGCACGCTTTAATTCTTTAATTTCACGTTCCATTTGCTTCATTTTTTCTTGATCAGATATCTGTTGTACTTTAATAGGATTTTGTCTATCTAAATATTTTTGATACCAAACACGTAGTGTTTCAGGAGTACAACCGATTTTAGGAGCAATAGCTGTGATTGCTGCCCAAGTAGAAGGATAATCTTTTTCAGATTCAATTAGTAATTGAACCGCTCTTTCTCTGATTTCAGGGGTATATTTTAATTTTGTCATCGCGATAGTCTCTCAGAATATTGACTCTCCGACAAACCCGGTACGGTTCAAGCTAAGACAATGAAATTACGATAAATGGTGAGTCACTTTTATATTAGTATTTCTGCGAAATCAATCTCTAAAAATATAAGGGAGACTACCTCCCTTATATTTCAACCAATCGAGATAATCAGGTTATCTTATATCTCTAGACCACATATCTTTTACTTAATCCCCATTCTGCCAATATCCGTCTATATGTCGTTGAAGATTTGTCTGCTGCAAAGTGCGCCTCCATTGAAACATCTAATGGAAGTTCTTCCGGTTTTTGATTCTCAACAATATCCTGATCCTCTGCAAAAATTTGTGCATTGAAGTCATATACAGCCTGTAGGTCACCCGTCGTATCAAAATTACGTGTCAACGGAACAAATAGCCTGGTTTGATTATGTGAAACAGGACAACAAGCATTCAAAATTTTTAAAATCCCATTGTTAGGAAAATAGACAGTAAGTGTTGCCGAGAATGGAGGATATACATCAAATTCTCGTTTCCATAAGAAATTCTCTGGCTCTAAATGTCTCAAACTATGAGGAAAGTTACTTACTGTAGAGATATAAATCGTTTTAAGTCCATAATCCGTTCTTTCAGTTTCATATTTGGGCACTACTGGATTATCACGATCAGCGAATGCCTTGTTATGTACCCAGGCAAAATGTGCCACATCGATAAAGCCTTCGAGCTGACGACCACTAGAACCTGCTATATCAACAAATGGTGGGAGTATTGATTGATGTTCATCTGAATCCCAAGTTTCAAGAACTGGAAAATTAGCTTCACTTTCATCACGGCTAAATAAGCTAGTCCAAACTAGTCCATATTTCTCAACTACAGGGAATTTAGTTAAGGTGAACCGATCTGAAATTTGGGTAAGTTCTGGTTGAGCAGGGATTTTTACGCACTTACCTTGTGCGTTATAGTTGAGCCCATGATAGGGACAAACAATATTTTCACCTTCTACCCATCCTTTACTTAATGGCACTCCTCGATGTGGACAGATATCTCTTACCAGATGAATTTCTCCACTTTCAGTTTTATAAATAGCCATTTTGACATCAAGAAGCTGAACTTGCTGCGGTTGAGTCGTTACATCCTGGATTTGAACTACCGGATACCAATGCTGCGCTAGAATATTCCAGTCATTTGGGTCAAATTGACTACATTGTGGCTGAGTGAATAAATTGAGAACTGGTATTGTATTCATTTTAGCGCTGCCCCTCTTATAAGTTATTGATTAATTCAAACTTCTTAGCATTGCTGCATCATGACTTTTTCTTTTCTATCTGTCTATTAAAGACTTTAGGAATGGTATTTCTAATTTTTAGAACACTTTTCTTATTATTGTTCTTCTTATCTAAACTTAACGAATAACTAGCATTTTATAACTCATCACAATTCTTAATTGATGCTGAATTACTTGGACTCCTATTACTACTCTGACTTTATTTAGTGTTGCCTTTTTGGCAACGAGTTGAGCGAGATTCTCTGCTATGCACGGAATTAAATTGTCATTAAGTTGATAACAACAAAGTTCAAAGAGCCACAAAAATGTTGACATACACACCACCTTCTACGGCTAAAAGTATTCCAGTAATCGACTTAAGCGACAGTTTTTCCGATAACCTGGAAAACCGGAAATCTGTTGCGTGGGAAATCCATAAAGCATGCAGAACAACAGGTTTCTTCTATATTAAAAATCATGGTATCGCTTCTGAAGTTCTCCAAAAACAATTAGACATTGCAAAACAGTTTTTTGACCTTCCGATTGAAAAGAAACTAGAAGTTGATTTCAAAAACTCCAAATGCCTTCGTGGTTATGAACCAATGGCCGCTCAAACACTTGATGAAGGCTCTCCTCCTGACTTAAAAGAAGGGTTCATGTCAGGGAAAAATCTAGATTCAAGTCACCCATATGTCCAAAAAAGCTATCCACAACATGGGCAGAATCAGTGGCCTGAAGATCTTCCTGAAATGAAGACCCAGACCGAAACCTATATTCAACAGACTTTAAAACTGGGTAAGCATCTAGCTGGCCTATTGGCACTTTCTCTTGGGCTTGAAGAAAACTACTTCGAGGCAGGCTATGATGAAACTGTCATTATTACCCGTATGCTTCACTATCCTCCTCAATCTGAAAAAATTGTAAACAATCAGCTAGGGTGCGGTGCGCACACTGATTGGGGGTTACTGACGCTCTTATTGCAAGATGAAGTAGGTGGACTAGAAGTACGCAATAGTGAGGGTGAATGGATACGTGCACCTCACATACCAGATACTTTTATCGTAAACCTCGGTGATTTAGTCCAATTCATGACTAATGGACTCTACCTCTCAAATATGCACCGTGTTTTCAATAGTAAAGCAGGTATCTCACGTTATTCGGTTCCAACCTTCTTTGACTTGGATTACGAATACAAAATCAAAACGCTGCAAAATTTAGGTGATCAATTTAAGGCTGAACCTAAAGAAATGACTGTAGGTGAATACCTAGCCTATATGTATCAAAAAACTTACGCATCGAAAAAAGAAGCCGTTTAATTTATTCAACAGTTGGTATCAAAATTATGAAAAAAATGTTTCCTCTAGGTTGTGCTGGTTTAGGCATTCAAAACTCATCAAAAGAACGACCAGTAAGCCTGAATGAGCCTACTATTCTCGAACAGTTCGAAATGCTAAAAGCTGCGGAGGTCTTTGATTTTCTGGATCGTATCCCTCTTGAAGATAGTCAAATAGATGCTTACATCAAGACAAGTCAGAAAACAAATATCCCTATTTATTCTGGTTGTGGCTTATATGTTATTGGCAAGGATGAGGAAGCATTCAAACAGGATATTAATCGTAGTGCCGCTGTAGGGGCCAAATTCCACAACATGATGATTTGGGCAAAACATGCAGATGGTCATTATGTAACGAACGAAGAAGTTGCTAAAACTTATATCGATTTCTACACCTACGCTCAAAGTAAAGGAATAACGGTTACCTTAGAGTGCCACGTTGATAACTGGTCTGAAGATTATCGTCGAGTAATTCCGGTGGCAGATCTTATAGAAAAAGAAGGTGTGCCGTTTGAGTTTGCAATGGATTACAGCCATTGTATTTTTAAAATTGAAAATGAAATTGAGCTTGCTGTATCACAAATGCGTGATGATCCTGAAGCTATCAGAAAGTTAGATCCTTTTAATAATGATAGTTTTGCAGATGATTGGCTGAATCGAAATTTAGTTACATGGGGGCAGATCCGTCCTGCAGTCCCGAATAATCCAGTTAACTGGTTAGCATTTGAAACAGGACCATATAATGGCTTAGGAACAAATCGTCCTGGCCGAGGAATTCAGTATCCATTTAATCAACCTACGGAAGGTGAATGGCATACAGACTTCTGGCATGCATATAAGCTTGCACCAACCAAAGAAGTCATTCGTAAAATCATTGATAGCTACTTGAACAATCCAAATTCTAAAGTTCAACTTATGACTGTTGATAATATCAATTTAGAGTCGTATGGTTTAAATTGGAAATACAACATGTTTGCCGACAGTTGCAGTGTTGCCCATTATATTCGTGAGATTTATGAGGAGCGACTGGCAATATTTATGGCAAAACAAAATTCAACTGATACTCTTCAAAGAGAATCAGCATGAATAACCTACTTAATTTAAAAAATATTTTCGTAAATGCCAGTCTTTTAGGACTTTTACTCATCAGTGGGGCCAATCCAGCATTGGCCGCTGATCAAGCGGCTTTTGTCTATGTCGCTCATAAAAACGATTATGGTTGGTCTTATTCACACGATATAGGTCGTCTGAAAGCAGAAAAGTCCTTACAGGGTAAATTTAAGACCTCTTATATCGAGAATATTCTAGATAATGCCGACTCTGAACGTACATTTCGGAGACTCGCACAACAAGGAAATAAGGTTATATTTGCTACTACCTTCGGGTATATGAATGCCATTGAAAAGGTAGCTAAACAGTTCCCGAACACCATTTTTATGCATGCGAACGGATATAAAACTGCAAAAAATGTGGGAGTCTATGATATCCGAACCTATCAAGGCTCTTACTTGCAAGGGGTATTGGCAGGCTATAAGACTAAAAGTAATGTTTGGGTGTTGTAGCACCATTCCCAATTCCTGAAGTCATTAGAGACATCAATGCCTATACACTTGGGGCTCAATCTGTAAATCCAAAAATTAAGACCAAGATAGTCTGGATTAACACTTGGTTTGATTCAGGAAAAGAGCATGAGGCTGCACTTGCATTAATATCGCAAAATGCTGATATATTATCACAAGTCACCAACTCACCCGCTGTAGTTAAAGCTGCTCAGGAAAAAGGGAAATTTGGCTTTGGCTGGAACTCAGATATGAGTAAGTTTGCTCCTAAAGGTCACCTAGCTGCATCAGTGTTATATTGGGAAAAAATCTATACTCCTGTTTTGCAGCAAGTGCATAACAAAATATGGAAGTCGGGATCGACATGGTATGGTGTCAAGGAAGGTGCCATCGATATAGCAGGTTTTGGTCCAATGGTCTCTAACAATGAAAAAATGAAGGTTTTGGCAGTCCGAGATAAAATTCGTAACGGTCAATATGTTGTGTTTAGTGGACCACTTTACAAACAAGATGGAACATTACTTTTGGGAAAAGGTAAACATCTCTCAAATACGCAATTGATGAGTATGAATTATTTCGTTAAAGGCGTGGATGCTGCTTATCCAAAATAAACAAAGCTAAGCCTTTATTGAGGGATTTCGATAAGGGCTTAGCTTTTTAGTTGTACTTTTCAGGTTATGTTTATTGTCCAGCTTCGCCTCTTTGTAGGATTTCATCTGTAATAAGCCTGGAGAGAGCGTCTGTTGCTGTGGAAAGATAATGCCCTTTACGTGCATACAGACCTAAATCACAGTAGATACCATTGTTATCATTAAGCGGAATATAGCGAAGGCGATTATTAATTATTTCATTTTCCAACCCAAAGAATGTCTGAAAACCAATTCCCTTATTCCTGAGTATTAACTGTTTCATTAATTCCAAAGAACTCGTTTGCATTTTAAAATTTGGAATAGCATGTTGTGCACCCGCAAATAATGGCGCCAACTGTTGATAAATAGATAAATTAGGTTTTGGCATAATCACATCATAGTCGAGGCACTGATGGAATGACACCGTCTTTTGAGAAGCCAGCGGATGGTCAGTCGATACAATTGCACCTAATTTAAAATGGGATATTGCTATTTGGTGCAAATCATTATGCTTTGGCAAGGCAAAAGCCAAGCCTAGATCCACCCTATTTTCAATGATTTCATTAGGGATATCTTTTGAGCCTAAAATTGTAACCCCTACAGTTACATTAGGATATTTTACTTGGAATTTTTCAATAATCTCTGGCAGGAAATTAATTGCCAGTGTTTCAACACTCGCAATTTCTACATGACCTTTATAAAGCCCTTTCAGTGCATCCAATTCATTCTGCAATCGCTTAGTATCTCGCAATACTAAACTTATATGTCTTGAAAATAACTCACCTGCATGAGTAAGTACCATACCCGAAGGCACCCGATTGAATAATGGTGCTCCAATTTCATCTTCGAGTTTTAAAATTTGCCTGTTTACAGCAGAAGATACGACATTTAATTGTCTGGCTGCTTCCCTGATTGAACCGCACCGGCGTACAGCATCAAAATAATGAATTGCTGCTGAGTGAAAGCGAAGACCACGTGTACTCATTTTAACATCACATCCTATTCCAATTTTAAAGCCCCAATCCATTTATAAATTTGAATGAGCTATTGAAATAGAAGCAAAAAACTTGCCATTAAGTAGCAGCCATTTTTTGGACCTAAAGCATTATTTTCAGTGCATCCCGTTGCTTTTTCAGCATCACCACTCATTTAAAAAAGTTTAAGCAATTGTTTTTATTTAATTAATTAAGAATAGCTCTCTTTTTGGCATCAGCTTGCTCGATATTCATTGCTATGCGGTCTCATGATTATTTTATAAAAAAAGAAAACATTATTTTTGAGAGATTGCTACATGACTGCGCTGGAAAACAATCAAAACATTACCTCTATACCCATCATCGATATTTCTGGACTTTTGGATAATGACATACAAACGCACCAAAACATTGCCTCACATATTCGGAAAGCATGCTTAGATAAAGGTTTTTTTTACATTACGGGACATGGAGTTTCTAAAGCATTACAAGATAAGGTTTTTGAATATTCCAAATTATTTTTTAGTCTTCCCCCAGAACAGAAAAAGCAGTGGTCCAAAGAGCTTTCTGAAGCAAATAGAGGCTATGAATCATTAAGAGCACAAACACTTGAACCTAATTCTCCGCCTGATATAAAGGAAGGCTTTTATATCGGGAAGGAACGCTCACCTTCAGATCCTTTTGTCATCCATAAAGCTTTTAACCAAGGCCCAAACCAATGGCCAGATATTGATGGATTTAAAGAGGTAATGGAGGAATATCAAGTTGAATTGATTAAAGTCTCTGAACGACTCATGCGTGCTATTGCATTATCTCTAAACTTGGAAGCTGACTATTTCACAGAGTTTTGTAAGGATGCAGATTTAGTCACTTTACGCTTATTACACTATCCCCCTCAACCAGCTAATGCTCAACCAAATGAAAAAGGTTGCGGGGCACATACTGATTTCGGCGGGCTTACTCTATTACTTCAAGACCATAATCGTGGTTTACAAGTATGGGATCAGTCAACAAACCAATGGATTTGGGCAGAGCCTATTGAAGATAGTTATGTCGTTAACCTAGGTGACCTAATCTCTATGTGGACGAACAATACATATAGATCCACCCTCCATCGCGTCATCAACATCTCAGGTGGGGAACGATATTCTGTTCCATTCTTCTACAGCGGTAATCACCAGTATCAGATTGAATGCATTCGAGAGTGTTTGGAGGAAAACTCAGAACCGCTATATCCACCAATCAGTGTTGAACAGCATTATCGTAACATGTTCAAAAAAACATATATCTAATAATAAGGAGTTTCCCATGAAAAAATTACCAGTTATCGACATTGCACCTCTTTATGACGTTAACCATCCTGATTATGCAGATATATGCAACCAAATTGACCAAGCATGTCGTGAATGGGGATTCTTCTATATCAGTGGTTATAAACCGAATCACCTTGCAGAAGTTCAAAGTTTAGCTAAAGAGTTTTTTAGTAAGCCTCTACAAGAGAAATTAGAAATAGATATTCAAAAGAATAAAATTGCACATAGAGGATATGGTGCATTAGGAGTAGAACAACTGAACCCTGACTTACCTGAAGACTTTAAAGAAATATATGACATGGGTGTCCATTTAGAAGCTAATCATCCCGAAGTCATTAATCAAGAACCTCTAAGGGGACCAAATGTTTATCCAAATATTGAAGGGTGGAAAGTAGCTACAGAAGAGTATTTTGATGAAATGGTGGATTTAGCAAAAATATTGCTTAATGCCATGTCTCATGCCATTGGTCTTCCGCAAAATTATTTTGATCATTGTCTGCAAGACAGCCTATGTTTTCTCCGGTTAATTCATTATCCGCCTACCTTAGACAATGCAGACTCTCAAGGTTTTAAAGCGGGAACACATACTGATTATGGGTGTGTAACTATTTTGGCTCAGGATGAAGTAGGTGGATTACAAGTTCAGGATGTAAATGGTAATTGGATCGATGCTCCTCCTATACCTAACACCTATGTAATCAATATCGGAGATATGATGGCACGATGGTCAAATGATCTCTATAAATCGACACCTCATCGCGTTTCGAGTCCTAAAGAAAAACAAAGATTCTCATTTCCATTTTTCATACAACCTAGTCCAAAAACGATAATTCGCTGCCTACCTAACTGTTATAACGAATCAAATCCTCCTAAGTACTTACCAATTACTAGTATGGAATATTTGCAATCACGTTTTAGTGCAACCTACAAACATCGTGCTGAAGTTTGAATATCGGAAACAATTATATGAAAAAAAATGCGCTCTATCTATTTTTAAGCACATGTTTAATAAGCACTTATTCTTTTGCTGAGGAATCATGGTTAAATTGGCAATCCAATAGTATTTCTGCACTTTACGGTAAAGGTTTTGAAGTTGAACCAGATACACATGAAACGATTACTTTTGAACATGCGAGCAGTTGGAAATGGGGAGATCTCTATCTATTTGTCGACACTTATTGGTTTGACGGTGAAAAGACTGCTTCCCAAGGTCATAATGCGGTCTATACAGAAATTGCTCCCCGCTTTTCAATAGGAAAACTAACCAATACGAATTTGAGCTTTGGGCCAGTGAAAGATGTCCTAATAGCTACAAGCTTTGACTTAAGCATCCAAGATCAGCCTGGTTATGACGATATGTGGACTTATTTAGTTGGTCCAGGTTTTGACCTTGATATCAAAGGCTTTGATTATTTCACCCTTAATTTTTACTATCGCATTCCAGACGATGGAAACACCCCAAGTGGACAATGGCAAATCACTCCTTGCTGGTCATATACCGTCCCATTTCTTAAATCATCAATCATTTTTGATGGATACATTGATTGGGTAGTCAATTCCAAAGGTAATAACTCTTCCGACTTTCACTTTAACCCACAAATCAAATATGACCTTAGCCCTCATCTAGGCTTAAGCCCAAAAAAATTAGCAGCAGGTATTGAATACGACTATTGGAAAAACAAATTCTTAATCGAAGACACTCCATATTTTAAAACTAATCAAAATGCTACTAGTTTCATCGTCAAATATACCTTTTAGGCTGAAGGAGAAAAACATATATGACTAACACAATCACAGCCAATAACTTAAAACCAAGCTCCATGATTTTTCTCAGTATCCAGCACGTCTTGGTAATGTATGCAGGTGCTGTTTCAATTCCCCTAATTGTTGGAGGAGCTTTAGGGTTAAGCACTGCAGAAATTGCTTTCTTAATTACTGCAGATCTATTTGTTTGTGGCATTGCCACCCTCATTCAAACTATTGGTTTTAAAAATGTAGGTATTCGCTTTCCCATTATGATGGGAGTTACCTTTACTGCAGTAGGCCCAATGATTGCAATTGGGACTAATCCAGATATGGGACTACTAAGTGTATTTGGGGCAATCATTATCGCAGGGATCTTTGGCTTCCTGATTTCACCATTTATTGGAAAGTTAATACGATTCTTCCCTCCTGTGGTGACAGGAACTCAAATTCTTGTGATTGGTCTATCTCTCATTGGTATTGCAGGCACATGGTCCGCTGGCGGATATGGGGTAAAAGACTTTGGAAATCCATTGTACTTATCTATCGCTGCCTGTGTTCTATTAAGCATTATTATCATCAGCCGTTATGTTAAAGGCTTTTTGGGCAACATTTCAGTTCTAATCGGGATGGGAATTGGTTATATCATCGCTGCATTTTCTGGCCTCATCTCTTTAGACAAGATAGATGAAAGCCCATGGTTAGGTTGGGTGATGCCATTTCACTTCGGTATTCCAGAGTTTAACTTTTGGGCTGTCTTGACTATGTGCGTAGTCATGCTGGTTATTTTCATTGAAACAGCTGGGATGTTCATGGCTGTAGGTGAAATTGTTGAAGAAGAAGTGGATCAGGAAAAATTGACTCGCGGTTTTAGAGCTGACAGCCTTGGCACAATGATTGGTGGGATTTTTAATATCTTCCCGTATACATCCTATGCTCAGAACATCGGTTTGCTAGCGATCACAGGTGTTAAGAATCGCAGTGTATGTGCTTTAGCTGGTGTGTTTTTAATCCTTTTAGGTCTATTTCCTAAAATAGCTTACTTTGTTGCGTCTATACCCTCATGTGTTCTAGGTGGAGCCGCATTGTTTATGTTTGGGATGGTGACATCTAATGGTATCAAAGTACTGCAGCGTGTCGACTTTCAAAATGTGAATAATCTCTACATCATTGCAGTCAGTGCCGGCATAGGTATGTTGCCTGTATTCTCACCTACTATTTTCTCACAACTACCATCTTATCTTTCACCTCTGTTAAACAGCCCAATTTTGCTAACGGCTTTTTGTGCTGTGATTTTGAATGCTGTTCTCAATCGAAAACAGCGGATATTGGATGAACAGTATCTTCAGAAATTGAAAGATGCATAAATATCAGATACACAGCTTAAAACATTCTTGTTCTATGTAAAAAAGGGAGCTAATGCTCCCTTAATTCATTGATATCAGTAAAAGGTTTCCTCTTATTTAACTCAGTTCAAAGCTGTCACAGATCCTTTCAATCCCTGCTGGATATCGAACGCATTCTGTTCTACCACAGGCTGGTGCAGACCTTCTTCCTGATAAAACTCGTCCACCACATCTAGCCCCTCCTCAATATCCATTTCAAACAAACCATTCGCAAATCCCTGCCTTGCCGTTTGATCTAAAGCCTCTTGATTAAACCCGGCTTGTTTACTCTGTTGGTCTATATCCCTTGCAGTCTGAAGTGCGGACTGTAAATCTACTCCCTCCCTTAAAGTCAGATCCACGTAATACACAGGCTGACGATAACTCTGCGTTGTGCTTTTACCTCGTAATGTCAGTTGCAATGGCAAACATGACAGCAAACCATTTGAAGCTGCATGGTAATAGCTCAGCCGTGCAGCCAAAGTCCGAATACTGTTAAAACCCGTGGTTCTAAAGATAAAAGTTCCAAATTCATCAGATTCATCTAAGTTCACATGCAAACGGCCATAGGGTTTACATTGTCCGCCCTGTGCCAAAGGACATAAATCTGGTGATGGACAAGCTAATTGTTCTACACCTTGTTGGGTGAGTCGCTGACAGGTTTCCCCATTGCCAACACAGACCGGTCGGCTAGTCTGACGGGGCTTTGTTGCACAAACCTAGCCTATAAGGTTTATTCAGTCCTATAATTTCAAAATGAATAAACCTACTCCTAAAACTTATCGTACAACCAACTGGTCTTACTATAATCGCGCTCTCATTAATCGGGGCAACATTTCCATTTGGTTTGATCGAAACACTCAGTGGTATGCACAACCACAAAACAAGCAAGGTCGAAATCAAACTTACTCCGATACGGCTATTCAATGCTGTTTAATGATCAAATCTTTATTTAGACTCTCTTTACGCATGGTCACAGGTTTTGTTCAAAGTCTGATTAAACTTTGTGGATTAAATTGGACCGCACCAGATTACAGTACGCTTTGTCGAAGACAAAAACATATTGATATTGCGATTAGCTATCAAAAAAGTAGTGATGGGCTACATCTACTCGTCGACTCAACTGGCTTAAAGTTTCTAGGTGAAGGTGAGTGGAAACGTAAGAAACATGGACCTGAATATCGTCGCCAATGGCGTAAGCTTCATATTGGCATCGATGCTGAAACCTTGCAAATACGTGCAGTACCGCTTACTACAAATAATGTGAGCGATTCGCAAGTACTCGGTGATTTACTTGCTCAAATTCCCTTAGATGAACGAATTGATTCGGTCTATACCGATGGTGCTTATGACACGAAGCACTGCAGACAAGTCATTCTAGATCGAGATGCACATGCGCTCATTCCGCCAAGAAAAAATGCAAAACCATGGAAAGATCAGAAATTGAGATCTTTAGAGCGGAATGAGTTACTGAAAACAGTTAAACGTTTAGGAAGAACGCTTTGGAAAAAATGGTCTGGTTATCATCGTCGAAGTTTAGTTGAAACCAAGATGCATTGCATCAAACTATTAGGTGATAAATTAACAGCAAGGAGTTTTTCTAGTCAGGTGAATGAGATTCATGCACGCATAGCCGTATTGAACAAATTTACAGAATTAGGTCGTCCTCATACCCAAGTTGTCACTTGAATTCTGTTCAAATGAGCAGAGTGTTATCTTTTAAATCTTTGTGCAACAAAGCCTTTCTAAGTCAAAAATACGTTTGGATAGCATTTCTGTCTATTAGAATGATTTGCATACAATGTTCTGCTTTTTAGAACACAAAAGCAGAATGAATTGAAAAAATCAAAAGTTATGGCATGAAAATCGCTTAAGCATGGATAAGTACTTTGTAAACTGCCCGTGAGATTGAATAGCTGTATGTCGATTACCTTTTCCCGATTTTCTGAATATTTTATGGCTGTTGCCCGTACTGGCAGTTTACGTAAAGCCGCAGAACAGCTTTTTATTTCAGTCTCTGCAGTGCATCGGCAAATTGTTCTTGCTGAAGAAGAGTTAGGCGTTGCTTTATTTGAGCGTTTACCGCAGGGGCTGAAGCTAACGTTAGCAGGTGAATTACTTTATGCTGATTTGCTTAAATGGCAAAAAGAATATCAGCTGACTCGAATTCGATTTGATGAAATTCAAGGATTAAGTCGCGGCAATATTGAAATGGGTTTTATTTCTGCCCTAAATGATGGTTTTGTCGTGGATTGTATTCAACGCATGGCTGAAAGCTATCCATGGATTAATCTCAATATCAGTATGAATAGCAGTGAAGAAATATCGAGAAAAATCATTGATGCAGAATTAGATTTTGGCATTATCTTAAATCCTAAAAGTCACAATCAATTAGAAATCTTATCCTTTATTGAAATTCCTTTAGGCTATGTTTTATCACCACATCACACCTTAGCCGGCATGGATAAAATCTATTTATCTGACACTTTAAATGAGCGTCATATCATGCCAAGTGAGCCCTTAGTCATCAGTGATTATGTACATACACTCTATAAACATCACAAATTTAATCCTATACAAAAGATAGAATGTAATAACATTAGAATGATAACATCATTAATTCAACAACAATTAGGCATTGGCTTAATGTCATATATGGATGCATTACCACTTTTAAACTCAAAAAAGATCGTATTTAAGCCCATTCGTGAAAAAGGTATGCATCGTTTAACCATTGCACTGTGCGTCGCTTCAAAACGTCAAACATCACGTCTTTCACAAATAATGGTAAATTTATTGGTCGAAAAAATGGAAGAAATCAAATTGCAATTAAAGCAACTTCCTTAAACATTTAATCCTTTGCTCTTCAATCTAATGTTTCTAAATAGCTAAAAAAAGCCAGTGTGAATATTCACACTGGCTGCTGAAAGCTAACCTTTTAGTTTTACATTTCTTTTTGTGTCTTACAGCTTAGTCGAGTGGATTACCGACAATGTTACTAATAATTCCCTTCATAATATGATTGCCTTGTTCTTTACGTAACTCTTCATACCACTCTCGGGTCACCGCTTCATCTTTCATATGTGTCACATCACAGCGCTTACGGGCACGAAGTACCAACTCATTGGCACGTTCATTACGCTTGTTCTGATAGCGACGTAAAGAATCTTGTAAACCTAAGGTATTAATTTGCAATGAACGTGCCAAATAGATAGCATCTTCCATCGCTTGGCAGCCGCCTTGACCAATATCAGGTGTTGTACTGTGCGCTGCATCACCTACAATCACCACTCGACCTTTGTAAAAATTGGCAAATGGTTCGATATCGTGAATTTCTACACGATTGGTCTTTTGCACATCGACTGCATCAATTAACTTTTGGACAGGCTCACACCATCCTTTAAAGTATTGTTTGAATAAAGCTTTGTATTGGCTACGATCATTTTCAAGACCAACAGCTAACGGCACATCAAAAAAGAAATAGAAACGATTATTCGCCACTGGCATCAGTGAAACACGTTTGCCTTCACCTACAAACGTTGTCCATTGATCTGCTGCGGCATAATCGTCTGAGACATCAACGAGACCATTCCAATTGACATAGCCTGCATAGCGTCGCTCAACTTGCTCACCTAAAACATAGGCACGAGTAATTGAGTGTGTACCGTCTGCACCCACCAATAGATCAGATTCTATTTCGCTACCATCTGCAAATTGAATTTTTACACGCTCTCCTTCTTCAACAAAAGAAATCATTTTCTTAGCTAGATGAATATCTTCACGACCAAATTCATCCATTAACATATTCTGAAGTTCCGCACGTGATACCGGATATGGTCGTTGCCCGACTTCTTCAATCAATGGATAAAGGCTAAACTGGGTCATCACATCGCCCGTCAGACCATCAATATAAGCAAGGTTATCCATTTTGCCGCCAAGCTTTTCAACTTGCTCTGTCAAACCCAAATAATTTAGACATTTCACACCGTTAGACCATAACGAAATAGCAGCACCCACCGGTAAAATTTGTTCTGCCTGTTCATAGATGGTTACTTGGTGTCCGAATTTTTTTAGTGCGATGCCTGTAGTTAGACCCGCCATACCTGCACCAATAATTGTAATTTCCATCTATAATTCCCCTGTGTTTTATAAGTTTCTAAGTCATAAAATGCTAAAAGCGTGCCATTTTTTATAAAGCGCCCTGAAAAAAATCCAAAGTTGGCACACGCTGTGCATCTAAACGCGTGTAAATGCTTGTTTTTATCGGTTGTTAAATTTTTTGTAGCACGATAGCGCAAAGCATGAATTTTGAAAGAAAATAGCGAATGGATTTAATATATGGCGACTTTATTAGCACCCGATTTTGATATTCCTGCACAATTACAGACACTTACAAATTTTGCAGATGACCGTATTGGTGCAAAAATTATTGAATGTTCAGATGAATTTTTCGCAGAAGCAAAACGTATGCTTCAATTTGACGCGCCAATTTTTGTTGAAGATAAATTCGATGACCATGGTAAATGGATGGATGGTTGGGAAACGCGCCGTAAACGTCACACAGGTTATGACTGGGCAATTATTCAATTGGGCGTAGCTGGGCATATTAAGGCTTTAGATATTGACACTACCTTCTTCACTGGGAATTACCCTGCTTCAGCTTCAGTTGAAGCCTGCTACGCCCCTGATGGCGATCTTGCTCAAGCTGAATGGTTGAACATATTAGAGAACAACGTACTTGGCCCAAGTCAGCATCATGTTTTGCCGATTACAGCTGACCAAGTTTTTACTCATGTGCGTTTAAATATTTTTCCTGATGGTGGTGTTGCTCGTTTTAAAGTGTATGGTGAAGTGAGCGTTCAACAACAAGATCACACTGCAACAATTGATTTAGTTGCTTTAGAAAATGGTGGACGTGTAATTGCTTATAGCGATGCACATTTTGGTCATCCACGTAATCTGATTAACCCAGGTCGCGGAATTAATATGGGTGATGGTTGGGAAACCAAACGTCGTCGTGCACCGGGCTTTGATTGGTGTATTTTGGCTTTGGGTCAAACTGGTGCAATTGAAAAAATTGATATCGATACGGCACACTTTAAAGGCAACTTTCCAGCCCAAGTCTCTATTCAAGCCGTATATGTTAAAGATGCAACTGATCCACAATTAATTCCACAAAGTATGTTCTGGCCATTTTTGCTTGAAGCACAAGACATGCAAATGGATCATATTCATAGCTTTGTAAACGAAATTTTGCAACATGAAAAGATCTCGCATATTCGCATTAATATGATTCCAGATGGTGGTATCAGCCGTATTCGTTTGTGGGGTAAAACCAAAAGCTAAATTGAAAGCTTGAATACTTTCTACATCGAGAAGGATAAGTACTGTGGTTTTATCCTTCTTCTCCTACACTTGATATAGACAATAAAAGAATTACACATGGTTCAAACAATTCAGCTACAGCCCCTGAGCATTGAAAACTTTGCCCCTTTTGGTGAGGTGATTTGCTGCGGAGGACAGGATTTTTTTCATATCAATGATGCACATACCGAGCGTTATCATGCCCTTGTAACCACTGAAATCTTCGGTGAAGCACATGCAGGTATTAGTATTTTTCGTAATATTAAACAGACAGAAATTCCTTTTTCGGTTTCGATGCTTGAGCGACATCCGAATGGCTCACAAGCTTTTATCCCGATGCAAGGTCAGGCTTTTTTAATTGTGGTGGCACCTGCATTGGATGATCAAACGCCTGATATTTCAAAACTCTGTGCTTTTATTTCAGATGGTACACAAGGTGTTAACTACCATGCAGGTACATGGCATCACCCTCTATTAACTTTAGAGGCGCCAAGTAACTTTGCCGTGGTTGATCGTATTGGTATTGGACATAATTGTGATGTTTATCAGTTTAATGAAGTACTCAATATCGTGGCATAAATTTAAACTATCATTGAAATTGAAACCTCAATTTAAAATTGTCTCAGAAATTAAAAGCCCCATCCGTGGGGCTTTTAAGTCTTGTGCAGTATGTTGTGTAACGATGTACGGTTTTAACGAATCAATTAGAAGTGATATTTCACTAGCGCACTGACGTTATTTTCATCTTTACCTTTAATATTATATTTATTATTCCAAACTGAATGCTCAACGCCTACATACAGGCGTGTATCTGGGGAAATATGTTGCCCCAGATTCCATTTATATTGACTGGTCCAGTTCATCTCACTGGCTGAGCCTTTTTCCGCAGTTGACCAATCCAGAAAAGCATCTGCTAAGAAAGATTCTGAGCCAATTTTAAAAGGTATGGCATAGGTAAGCGTCATTTGATAGTCATCAGCTTTAGTATCATTATTCACTTTATATAAATTTAATTTTGCATATTGAAAATATGGCACATCAAAGTCTAAGCCAATACCATAGAGAAAATTATCCAGTTGCTACCCGCTTCCCAAGTGGTTGCAAGCAATACATCTTTTACAGGGCCAAATTTAAGTTCTTTACCCGTTACAGCGCCTAAACTCAATCGTGGTGATGCTTCAAAATAGGTTTGATCGCCCCTGACGTCATTATGTGTACGGTCGGCAAAAATGAAGAAATCACCATATTTAAGCTTTGACGCGTATTCAAATGTCACAGTGGTTTGTTTGTCTTCTTTTGCAATGAGCTGATAGTCGGTGCCATATAGACCGGTAATGCTGAAGTCTTGCCAGATTGGGGCTGCAAAGATAGAGTTGGCTGAAATAGTGCATAGAATTGCAGCTGAAAGAGGCATAAATTTCATTAAATTGTTTTTCCTAGCGATAAATACGTTTTGAGTAATTTATTTAGCAAAAACAAAGCCAATATTAGATTTTTTAATAAAAAAAGCCCACATTAATGTGAGCTTTTTTTATTTATTTTGAATAGCTTAGTGATGACTATCTATAACAATATTGCTGGTTTTATTCACTTCTTTACTTTTAAAAAAGTTTAGATGGTTAAACACAATATTTAATACGATGGCCATGAGGCACGTTGAACTAATACCTGAATGGAACAGGGTTTGTACCCATTTTGGGAAGTTCGCATAGAATGAGTGATCAATAATTGGAATCATACCTGCGGCAATTGCTGTAGCAACAATGATTAGGTTCTTTTGCTCACTATAATCAATTTTAGCTAAAGTACGAATACCACTTGCAGCCACTGTACCAAACAATACCAAACCTGCGCCACCCAATACCGGTACAGGAATTGCAGCAATCAAACGGCCCATAATTGGTAAAATACCCAATACAACTAAAATTAAGCCACCCGCTGCAACAACAAAACGGCTTTTTACACCAGTAATCGCGACCAAGCCTACATTTTGTGCAAAGGCACTTTGCATGAATGAGCCAAATATTGGTGCTGCCGCACTTGAAAGCATATCGGCACGTAGCCCATTGGTAATACGTTCAGCGTCGACTTTGGTACCGACAATTTCACCAACAGCGATAATATCAGCTGTAGTTTCAGTCATAATCACCAATGTCACAATTAGCATGGCAATAATGGCACTCAGTTCAAATGTTGGCATACCAAAGGCAAAGAAACTTGGGAATTGAATCCAATTGCCATTTGCGACTTTTGAGAAATCGCCAAAGCCCATCGCATATGCCAGCACTGTACCTAGCACAATTGCTAATAAGATGGATAAACGACGAATTGTAGCGTTTCGAGTAATATTCAGCACAATGACAATGGCTAAAGTTAGAAAAGCCAAACTAATATTTTCAGCACTGCCCCAATCAGGCGCTTTGCTATTTCCACCCATCATCCAACGTACTGCGACAGGTAGCAATGACAAACCAATCACGGTAATCACGCAGCCGGTCACGATTGGCGGGAAAAAACGAATAATTTTTGAAAAATATGGTGCTAAAAAGAAACCGATTAATGAAGCAACAATAACCGCACCATATACTGCCGAAAGCCCACCACCTGCAGTGACTATGGCAATCATCGTTGCCACACCAGCAAAGGATACGCCTTGAACTAGGGGTAATTTTGCACCGATGTATTTCACACCGACCGTTTGTAAAATCGTGGCTAAACCACCGACAAATAATGCTGCTGCAATTAATAAACCAATTTGTGCAGGTTCAAGTCCTGCGGCTGTACCAATAATCAGTGGCGGCGCAATAATACCGCCATACATCGTCAATACATGTTGTAAGCCATAAGCTAGGCTTTTCCCTGCACCTAAATATTCATGTTCTGGTGAAACTGTTTGATTTTGTTCTGTCATTTTTATATCCCCCGATCCGTTTTATGATGCTGTTTTTAGCTACCGCGATATGTTGAATAGGCAAAAGGGCTAATCAACAAAGGAATATGAAAATGCTGTGAGGCATCTTTTACTAAGAAATGAATTACTGCTTTTGGGAAAAAAGTTTCGGTATTAAGACTTTCAAAATAGTCCGCTGTGGCAAACTCTAAGCTATAGCTACCCGTAGAAAATTCGCTTAAACCAAAGTCGGTCACACGGCCATCTGCATTGGTTTGCCCTTCACCAAGTAACATACCGTCTGCATTGAATAATTTAATCAAGACATTGGCAGCAGGTTTCCCAAGATTTGTATCTAAAATATGTGAGCTGATCATGCACTTAGCTCCTGTTTTAATCTTAATAAGGCAATTTCAGCCAATTGATGATGGACAATACGCTTTTCAGTTTCTGGATTATTCAGCAGACGGTACTGCAATGCTTGTAATACATTTTCACTGCTTAAGCCTGAAGCTTTAATTAAGAAGATATAGCCGTACTTTTTTTCATAAGCGATGTTGCCTTTGAGCAATGCCATTTGTGTTTCTTCATCGGCTGAAATAGCGGATTGTTCACGGTTGGAAAAATTCTTTTCTAATTCAGAAAGTTCAGCTTGGGCTTTTTTTTCACCAATACGCGGGTGATTATCTAAAGCAGATTTAATTTCTTCCCACGACCATGTACGAGCAGCTTGAGCCGCGTATTCCAAAATACTGTCTAATGATGCATACGGACGCTGACTGAGCAGCTCATTCGCCCAGCTTTCAATTTGCACACAGTGCTTTAAAAATGTTTTTACATCGGCTTCGGTTGCTTGATTAAATTCAACAAGTTGCACTATTAAATCGCCTAAAAATATTTAATGTTCGTTCAAAACATGTTTTGCAATATCAATGCCAATCCCTTATTTCTTAGACAAATTGCTTTTTATAGGCACAAAAAAAGAGGCGCTAAGCCTCTCTTTCTTCTTTATTTTTTTTTATTACGGTGCATGGTGTTTTATCCAATGTTCTGCAATATCGGCACGACGACAAACCCATACTTTTTCATGCGATTGCACATAATCTAAGAATCTTTGTAGTGCTTTAAAGCGTCCTGGTCGCCCTAAAATACGACAGTGCATACCAATAGATAGCATTTTTGGCGCAGTTTCACCTTCGGCATATAACACATCAAAGGCATCTTTAAGGTATTGATAAAATTGCTCACCACTATTAAAACCACCCGGCGAGCAAAACTTCATATCATTACTTTCAAGTGTATATGGAATGATTAAATGCGGACGTGTTGCACCATCTACATTCGTCACTGTGCTCCAAAATGGTAAGTCATCGCCATAATAGTCACAGTCATATTGAATCTGAGGAAATTCAGCAAGTAATTTTCGAGTATTCGGGCTATCACGTCCGGTATACCAACCGATTGGTGTTTTACCAAATAGCGTTTCAAGCACGCTAATAGCTTGATCCATATGCTGGCGTTCTTGTTCGATTGGCATATCTTGATAATGCAACCAACGTTGACCATGCGATACGACATCATAATTGGCTGCTTTAATCGCTTCCACAATGTAAGGATTGCGTGCCAAAGCCATACCCACACCGAAAATGGTCATGGGGAGTTGGCGTTTTTTAAACTCTTGGTGAATGCGCCAAAAGCCCGCTCGTGAGCCATATTCGTACATGGAATCCATCGACATGTGTTTGTCTGGAAAACTGGCCGCGCCAATAATATCTGACAAAAACTGTTCTGAACCTGCATCACCATGTTCTACATGGTTTTCACCGCCTTCTTCATAGTTCAATACAAACTGAACCGCGACACGAGCACCATTTGGCCATTCCACTTTGGGTGGTTCTCCATGATAGCCAATCAGATCTCTGGAATAGTCTTGTTGTTGAATCTGGTCTATCAGATCTTGCCCACGTAAATATGTTGCTGTCACATCCACTTCCTAATTTGTTATATCAAACAGTCAAAAAATAGAATGAATTAAGCAATTAGTGCGCCAAAACTTAGTATACAAGTTTTATTTCCTTTCGGCTTTGTTGCACAAACATTCAAAAGCTAAACTTCTTCCAAGTTATCTAAATTTAAGTGGCAACTTGGGTGTGAGGTCGGCCTAAATCTGTAAATTTATTTAATACGGCCACACGTGCATGAATCTCATTGACTTGGCTTTGAAAGTTTCTCGCACGGAGTTTATCGCCTAATAATTTGATGCAATGCATCTTGGTTTCTATCAGACTTCTGCGATGATAGCCTGACCAATTTTTCCATATTGTTCTCCCTAAACGTTTAACTGTTCGAAGTAATTCATTTCGCTCTAGCGAGCTGGTCTTTGTATCTTTCCAAGGTTTCGCATTTTTTCTTGGCGGAATCACCGCATGTGCTTGTCGGTCTGCAATTACTTGACGGCATTGCTTGGTGTCATAAGCCCCATCAGTATAGACAGAGTCAATCTGCTCATCTTGTGGAATCTGATCGAGTAAATCACCAAGCACTTGTGAATCACTCACATTATTTGTAGTGAGTTGAATAGCGCGTATTTGAAGGGTTTCAGCATCTATACCAATATGAAGTTTACGCCATTGGCGACGATATTCAGGTTGGTGTTTCTTACGCTTCCATTCACCTTCGCCTAGAAACTTTAAGCCAGTAGAATCGACGAGTAGCTGGAGACCATTACTGCTTTTTTGATAGTTAATTGCAATATCAATATGCTTTTGTCTTCTGCAGATGGTGGAATAGTCTGGTGCTGTCCAATCTAATCTACAAAGATGAATGAGACTTTGCACAAAGCCAGTGACCATGCGTAAAGAAAGACGAAATAAGGATTTGATCATTAAACAGCATTGGATGGCTGTATCTGAATAAGTTTGATTTCGACCATGTTTACCTTTGGGTTGAGCGTACCATTGAGTCTTGGGATCAAACCAAATTGAGAGATTTCCTCGATTTATTAATGCACTGTTATAAGAAGACCAATTGGTTGTACGATAGATTTTAGGTGTGGGCTTATTCATTTGAGAATTATATTGTGGAATAAGCCTTTAGAGATAGGTTTGTGCAACAAAGCC
>NZ_JBZAYT010000003.1:0-62858 GCF_058242985.1 Acinetobacter sp. 778_lipA
AGACAATTTCTTCAAGCGATTGTTTAAATCCACCCATGACCCAGCGAACCGCAATTTGAGTCACATAGCCATTTAAACCTGTGGCAACCAAGGAAATTTCTTGTTCACTGCGTTCAATATGCGGCATCATTAGGGTAACAAAGGAGTGAATTAATCGGTCAAAACGGCCCATCGTTTCATGGATTGTGGCATGATTATGCAGTTCTTGAACCAGCATGGCGTCAATATAAATAATACGCGCCACACGTGGATCATTTTTTAACATGGTAAAGATTGCAGTTAAGCCACCACGGATCATATTTTTAGGATCAGGTGCTGCTTGCATGACCCCTTGCATCACGGTTTGTTGTAATTGTTCAATCAGTTGTAGAAAGATGACTTGGAACAGTTCTTCACTTTTTTTGAAGGACTCATAAAAATAACGTTCAGTCAGTTTCGCTTCATTACAAATATCTTTAACGGTGACAGAAAAAAAACCATGCGTGCCGTAGGCTTCAATCCCTGCTTCGATCAACTTTTCTCGACGTGCAAGTTTTCGCTCAGATAAGGACATACCCTTAAATTGACGTTCTTTGACTGCTTTATTTATAGTTTTCTTTTCAGTTGAAAGTGGTTCATTCATTGTAAAAAATTACTCGTGTCATATTTGATTGTCACAAAGAAGCGCTTATTTTAGCAATAAAAGCCATTGAAACCTATTCTAGAATTTTTGTATAAAAAAACATCGGTTAAATCACAATATAATATTGACAATAATGATTGTCAAAATTATATTGAGCAAGTGAGCTGCACATCACTCTGAATGCTTTGTGCGGGTTTAAAAAAGGATAGACAATGAAAAATTTTAAAAACAAAGTCGCTGCAATTACTGGTGCTGGCTCTGGTATGGGACAACAACTTGCTATTTTATTGGCAAAAGCAGGTTGTCATTTATCCATTAGTGATGTGAATGAAAAAGGTTTATCTGAAACCGTTGAACTGGTCAAATCATATAATGTCCGTGTGACCTCAAAAAAAGTGAATGTTGCCAAAGTTGAAGAAATGCGAGCTTGGGCTGAGGATACTGTGCAAAATCATGGTTCTGTAAACATGATTTTTAACAATGCTGGTGTAGCTTTAGGATCTACCGTAGAAGGTGCATCTTATGACGAACTTGAATGGATTATGAATATCAATTTCTGGGGCGTTGTCTATGGAACAAAAGAATTTTTGCCTTATATCAAGAAAACAGGTGATGGACATATCATCAACATTTCGAGCTTATTTGGTTTAACGGCTCAGCCGACCCAGTCTGCATACAATGCATCTAAATTTGCGGTACGTGGTTTTACTGAATCATTACGTCAAGAATTAGACATTGAAAAGTGTGGCGTATCTGCTCTATGTGTTCATCCTGGCGGTATTCGTACCAATATTGCAAATGATGCGCGTATGAATGACAGCTTACGTTCTTTGGGGATGAACCCTGAGAAATCAGCAAAAGCATTTAATAAATTATTGCGTATGCCTCCAGAAGATGCTGCTCAACAAATGTTGGATGCTGTATTGAAAGACAAGCGCCGTTTACTTATTGGGAATGATGCAAAAACCTTAGATTTAATTCAGCGTATTTTACCGACTGGATATCAAAAAATTACAGGTTTTGCGACTAAGTTTAGTAAAAAGTTAGAACCAAAATAGTTGATTGATATTAAAAAACCGTCAAGCTGACGGTTTTTTTCATTTTAGACTTTGAGAAATAATGGGTTGAATAACAACTTAATATCCATTCGTTTAAATTAAGATCTCAATGGTTTTCTTTTTCCAGACAAATTGGTAATAAAGACCTTGCATAAGACATAGACTGAAAAAGGTCAGGGCAAGCGCATACCAAATGCCTTGTAAACCAAACCATTGACTAAATAAGTAGGCACACGGAACTTCAATGAGCAGAATGGATAAAATATTAAAAATCATAGGCACAGTCACAGTTCCGCTGGCCCGCATGATCGAAGCAAAAATTGCACTTGCTCCAAAAAATATAATTGACCACAACACGATAAATAGTAATTGCTGACCCAACTCAATTACAGACGGATCTGTAATAAACAACGCCATCAAATATTTTGAACAAATATAGGCCAAGAGTACCAATGAACCTGTAATCACGATATTACTCAACAGCGCTGTTCGCGTCACTTTTGCCAGTAGTTCAGATTTCCCAGCACCAATAGCTTGAGCTGCGAAGATAGAACCAGCAATGGCAATCGACAAAGCAGGGAATTGGATATAGTTCAGGACTTGGTTGACTGCACCATATGCTGCTGTTGCGTGAGCGCCATGTTGATTGACCAGTCCAATCACCACCAGTCCTGCGACCGAGTTGGTCACCATTTGAATACCTGTCGGCACACCCAAGCGCAAGATACTGCGACTAAATTGAGGGTGATAGCGGATATGTTGGATTAACGCTGCATCAGGTCTTAAAGCATGATCTTTTTTATTCAAATAGACATAAAGGAAAACTAAAGTTGAAATAAAGCCTAGGCCACTGGCAATTGCTGGAGCAATAATGCCGAGCTTAGGTAGCCCAAAATAACCGCCAATCAACGCTGGAGTTACAATGACGCCAACAATGATCGTTAGACTTGAAGCCATCAATGGTGTGGTACTGTCACCCACACCACGTAAAATAGACGTATAGGTGATGTAGATGAATAGAAAAGGACTACTCATTAACATCCATTGAACATAGGGCAGGGCAAGATGCATGATTTTGGGATCTATCCCCAAAAGCAATAGAATCTGTTTGGCAAAAAACACCCCTAAAAAGGCAATGATTGATCCACCAATGAGGGTCATAAATAACAATGCGCCAACAATGGTACGCACTTTTTCGATATCTTTAGCACCCCAAGCTTGTCCAACTAGAACAGTCGCACCTGTAGATAGACCAATCACAAAAGCCAGCAATAAAAATAGGATCGGAAAAAATACTGAAATTGCGGCAATCGCTTCTACTCCCAGCATTTGCCCAACAAAAATGGTATTAATTGTTCCAGACAGGTTTTGCAGAATATTGGTTAGAATCAATGGACCAAGGAAGATTAAAAAAACCTTCCAGAATTTGGGTTGGTGAAGCATATCGGGACGAGCTGGCATCTTTTATTCTACTGTCTATTTCGAGTATCTTTATCTTATTGATAATATAACAAACGCTGAGAAAAAAGCCTGAGTATTTGAGTAACTCAGGCTTTAATTTTACAGAGATGATTTGTATGGGTTGGGATTAAATTTGGGTTAAAATTTCACAGGCCTGAATCAAAGTTTGCTCCTTTTTGGCAAAACAAAAACGCACTAAACGTAAATTTTCAGGGGCTTGCTTATAAAAAACAGAAACTGGAATCGCCACAATTTTATGTTCTTCCGCTAAGAATTTACACATATCGATATCATTTAAATCTGGGCGAATTTGGCTGTAATCAACATTTTGAAAGAATGTGCCTTGAGAGGGAATTAAACTGAATTTTGAATTCGCAATACCTGAAATAAACAGGTCACGTTTTTGCTGATAGAAGCTTGATAGATCGTCAATATGTTCAGGATGCTGTTGCATAAAATTGGCAAGCGCCATTTGTACGGGTGTTACCCCACAGAAGTTGGCAAATTGATAAATTTGAAGGAATACTTTCATGAGCTCGGGTGTCGCAATGCAATAACCTGTTTTCCAACCTGTTACATGGAAAGTTTTACCAAAAGAACCGACCACAAAACTACGTTCTCTGAGTTCAGGAAATGACAATGCTGAATAATGTTTTTCGCCGTCATAAATCAAATGCTCATAGACTTCGTCTGAAAGCACAATAATATTTTTATCTTGGATTAATTCAATTAAATTTAGCCAGTCTTGTTTAGACCAAATCGCGCCAGTTGGATTGTGTGGGGTATTTACAATGACCATACGGGTTTTATCTGTAATTGCAGATTTGACTTGATTCCAATCCACAGAAAACTCAGGCGCATTGAGTGGAATATGAATGGCTTTACCACCGGCCAATTGCACGCTCGGAGCATAGCTGTCATAGCTTGGATCAAAAATAATCACTTCATCACCACGATGAATTATGGCTTGTATTGCGCTAAAAATCCCGATCGTTGCGCCTGGTGTGATGGTAATTTCTGTGACTGGATCAAGTTGTAATTGATCACGTTTTAAAAACAGTTGAGCCAGTTGTTCTCTTAGTGGTAATAAACCATCACCCGCTGCGTATTGGTTAAAACCATCTAATGTAGCTTGGCTGAGTGCTTGTAGCAACGCTGGTGGTGCATCAAAGTCTGGAAAACCTTGTGACAGGTTAAGGGCGTTAAGACGATGTGCCATAGCGGTCATGATGCTAAAAATGGTGACACCTTGAGCAGGGAGTTTGGAGTGGATTTCGATCATGACCAGACTGATTTTATAAATGTATTAGTGGCAGTTTAGCAGGTCGTTTTAAGGAGCTGAATAGGATTAAGTAATCTATTGGTTAGGGGGAGAGGTGCTGTAGGAATTTAAGATAGAGAAATTAGATTTGAGAGGGGTAATATGTTGTTACAGAGTATGTTGGGTGAAGTTCATTAAAGCGATGTTGTTCTAGAGTCAAAGTAAGTTGACTTGCGGTAGGATCCTGACTATAACTTATTTATAATAATTTTAGCGATACTACAATAATGTAAAATAAATCAATCACATATAAAACTTTATGGGTCTTTGCACTCATTCTAAGTTTAGGATTCATTATCTCCGCAAGTGTCTTGGGCTATGCACTTAAGCAGTTTAATGGAGAAAAAAATTCAATAGTCGTCAAAGGGTTGGCTGAAAAACCCATACAAGCGGATTTAGCACGCTGGGAAATTCATCTGCAAACCAGTCATGCTTCAGACAGTGTTTCAGCCGCCTATCAATTGTTGGATCAAGAAATAAAAGCGTTACAAGATTTCTTTGTTGAGCGTGGATTTAAGGCAACAGAAATGAAATTGGGTAATAAAAGCTCTCAACCCTATTATGAGGAAGTTAATCAGGGAGATGGGAAAGTTACCCGTGAGTTTAGAGGTTATACTGCGATGCAGTCGTTGGTGATTGATAGTCGTGATATTCAAAAGATTGAAAAAGCAGCAAAAGATGCTTATTTATTAGATGAAAAAGGCATATCCATCGAGCAGAAACCGCAGTATTTAGTGTCAAATCTAGAAGAAATAAAAATGTCATTGATCGCCAATGCAACTAAAAATGCGCATAGTCGCGCCAATGAGTTTGCAAAGGTCGGAGGGGTAAAAGTCGGTGCGATGCGTTCTGCAAGTCAGGGTGCGTTTTATATTTTACCTGAAAGTGGTTCTGATGATGATAGCGATTATGGCGGTGCTTATGACAAAGCCACCATTAATAAAATTGCGCGTGTTGTCGTGACCATCAATTATGCGATTGATTGATACAGTTGATAAAAAGTCCAGTGCTAAAAAATGGGAGCTAGACTCCCATTTTTTTATGATTTAAATATGATTCATCACGATTAGCCAAATACCTAAGATAGAATCCATTTTATTGTATTCTTAAATCGCAAAATCAATCACAGCACGAATCACACCTAAACTTAGACCAATAAATGCGCCTACTACAACACCATTGACACGGATCATATGTAAATCACCACCTACCTCATTTTCAATCTTGGCGATCATTTCGGTAGAGTCCCATTCATGGATACGTTGACTAATAAATTTAATCACTTTCTCACTATATTGGTCACTTAAATTGATGGCAATTCCGCTGATTCGATCATTCAATAATTCTCGTACAGACTGATTTTGCATCAAGTTTTCACCAAGCTGTTGAATGGCGATACGTAAATTCATGGCAATACCCGAGTCTGCTTTAAGCAAGTCAGATTTAACCGCATCACATAAAATCACCACGGCACCAGTAATAAAGTTGAGTACCGGTTCGCTGTCTAAAAGAGCATTCTTGGTTTCATTTAAACTTATGCTGGCATGACTATTGTTATCCGCCAATTGCAACATAAGCTCATGTGCAGCTTCTTCAATTTTTTGACGAATAGGATGCTCGTGATCAGCAAGCATGGATTCCACTTTTTCAATCACTGAATCAATGGTCCGTTGCTCAACATCAATCCCAATCCAGCTGGCACCTTTAGCAAGACGGGAAACACCAAGCTCTTTAAACATAGTTTGAGTGATTTCACGGGTTTTTTCAGGATGGGTCATCATCCATTCATGGGCAATATCCAGTCCACGTTGTAATACATCTTGATGAAAATCATTTTCTAAAACTGCGCGCAACATTTCACTTGCCAATTGGTTCATTCGAGTATTTCGAACCCATTGAACACTGTTGTTTTGAATAAAGCGTCCAATTTGGTCTTGCCCCACAAATTCAAAAATTTTCGGAACCGTTTGCTGAATTACGTCCACCACTTGACCGTTATTTTTAGGATTGGCCAGCCATTGACCGACAGCAAAACTAAGATCAATACTTTTTAAACTACGTTCAACAATTTGTGGAGATAGAAAATTCTCTTGGACAAATTTACCCATCGATTCCGCAATACGTGCTTTATTACGTGGAATGATTTCGGTGTGATCTTTTAGAAATTTAGGAATGGGAATTTTCCCAAAGGGATTACGGAACAATACGGTAATCGCATACCAATCGGCTAAGCCACCGACCACGCCAGCTTCAGCGCCCAGCATGAGAATATGAATAAACCAAGCGTACTCAGGCATCAGTTTGGCGGAAATGATCAAAGCAAACCATGCGACAACAGCCACCACCAAGGCGATGGTCGCAAAGCGTTTGCTTCGATCTAAGTTTGGAATTTCATTAAGAACTTCACTTTGTTCAATTCCGCTCATTCATTTTCCTAAATAGATTTCTGCATTTTTATTTCGTTGATGTTACCGCATCAGGCTGTGGTTGCAGTACTTGTCCTGTCGGACTAACACCATATTTTTGTCCTAAAGATTGCAAAATCAGACGAGCGTCAAATGCATCATTCGGCGATGATTTTTTATCTTTATAACATTCTATCGTATAGGAAATTTGAACAGGGTCAATGGTCACGACTTGTGGCATATCATAAAATGGGTCATTCCAGAACACAGGATGACGACGATAGCCCCAGCCATATGGATAGTAGTTTGATGACGGATAAACTACTGCTTTACGAGGCGGTTGCTGAGTTCGATTGCTTGGGTCATCTAAAACCTTGAAGTAAGTAAATCCATTTAAAAGCGTTGTTTGTGCAGCTTTGACAAGATTAATTTCTTCAGCTGTTCCAAAACTCATATTGCTATTACCTTGGAAACTGATGCGATAGCTATGATCATTGAGAGGTACCGTGGTGTATTGTCCAAGCTGGTCAAAGGTACGCGGTTTGCTAGGGGTCGTTGCACAACCTGTGAAGGTGAGTGCCACCGCAATAGCCAGACCAATGAGTACTTTGTTCATGTGTCTCTCCTTTCCATTCTTCTGGATGGAATTTAATGAATTTTTAATCCTCTGTATATTGTTCTAAATTGATGGACTGACAATGAATTTCAAGAAGAATTTTGTTAATTCAAGATGATATCGATCATGGAAAATGGTGGTTCACATAAAGTTTAAACAGTAAGCCCAGTATTATGCGTATTTGATCCATAATAAAAATGGACCTTGTTTATAGAGAAATTAATGAGTATTCAAATCAAAGGCTATATTGCAACAAGCGCAGATGGCTATATTGCAACACTAGATGGTTCTGTAGATTTTTTAGCGCCATTTCAAAGTATTGATTGTGGATATGATGATTTTATCCAAGATATCGATATTGTGATTATGGGGCGTAAAACCTATGAAGTGATTTGTTCTTTTGGTGAGGCGTGGCCTTATCCAGACCAGAAAGGATTTATCGTCACTTCTAATCCTGATTTAGCTTTAACTCATGCCTCGCTTTCGCGGTGGAACTTAGGTGTGGATGAACTTGTTGAGCACCTTAAACAGAATTATAACGGTAATGTCTGGATTGTCGGTGGAACACAATTGCAGAATACCTTTATTGAACAGAAGCTACTCAATATCTTAGAAGTTTTTATCATGCCTGTTCTTCTTGGAAAGGGCATACCGCTCTTTCCAAGTTTTGACTCGCGTGAACAGCAGTTAAAGTCCATACATGCTGAAATGATTGAAAATACCATTATTAAACACAGCTATGTTTTCTAAAAGTTGATGATTGTTGTGGGTCATTATGATTTAGATAAGGTACTAAAACAGATTATGCAAAATATTTCTGCATAAGCTGTTTAGATGAAAATGAATAGGATTAAAAATGACTATTTGGCTGTTTTAAAAATTCAATTTCTTCTACCGTTGAGCTTCGCCCTAAAATTTGATTACGGTGAGGATAACGCCCAAAACGATCAATAATCACTTTATGCTTTTTCTCAAAATCTAGATTGAGTGGATTGCCCAACTCTTCAAAAAGTTGTAAAGCTTGGATATGGATAATTTTTGATTCACTGTGCATAAATGGCATATACAGGAATGAACGCTGTTCAGGGCTTAATTGCTGATCTAAATTTAGCTGAATGGCTTCTTGTGATAACGCAAGTGCCAAGGCATCTTGTGCAAAAGATTCAGCATGATCTCTATACAAATTACGCGAGAATTGATCCAAAACAATAATTTCAGCCAAGCGACCTTCTGCTGTGGCGCGCCAAGTCCATAGTTCACAATGTTTGGCTTGATCCAAGGTATGTGCAAATCGCTGGTGCAAAGTTTGATCGAATGCGTCACTTTTTGCGAACCAAAATGGCTGAGTTTCTTCACTAAACCAAAAATCGATAATTTCTTGATAATTCATAGTAGTTACAATTCTTTAGTGATGATTTTTCTATAAAATCACAAATTTTAAATGTCTTGTAGAGGTAGTTTGTGTTAAAAACTTTTCCGAAATAAAATGAATAATTGATTTAAAACAACGATGCTTATACGTGTATATCGATAAATAACGTTATACTGCGGGCATCAAAACATTTTATTTTAAAAAATTCTTTAAGATAAGCGAGTAAGTATGAGTCAACCCGAAACGATTTCCCAATCATTAGTACCAAATTGGGTGGATTCTACCTTATTCAGAGGCATGTTACGTGGCATCGAACGTGAAAGCCTGCGTATGCAAAGTAATGGCTTTTTATCACAGGCTGATCATCCTCAGTCTTTAGGCTCAGCCCTAACACATCCGCATATCACCACAGATTATTCAGAAGCTTTGATGGAGTTTATTACACCTCCCAAAGAAAGCATTCCTGAAGCCTTAAACTTTTTAACAGATGTACATGCTGTTGTGCATCGTCATTTAGAAAATGGTGAAAAGTTGTGGACTTTGTCCATGCCATGTATGTTGGATGACAAAGAAGAAAATATTCGTTTGGCGCAATATGGCACATCTAATATTGGTCAATTTAAAACCTTATATCGTCATGGCCTAGGCATTCGTTATGGTCGCCGTATGCAGACAATCTCGGGTGTGCACTATAATGTATCTTTTCCAGATGCGTTATTTGAACAATTACAACAACACGAAAGCAATGAAGCACTTAAAGCATTAAGCCTGCAAGATTATCGCAGTCATCGTTATCTTGGGTTAATCCGTAACTTTATTCGTTTAACTCCTCTCGTGATGTATTTAGTAGGTGCAAGCCCTTCAGTCTGTAAATGCTTTATGACAGGGCGTGAACATCAATTGTTGCCTTTAATTAAAGGCACATTATTTCTACCTTATGCAACAGCATTGCGCATGGGGCGTTTTGGTTATCAAAATTCCGCACAAAAACAATTGGGTATTCATTACAACAATTTAGAAAGTTATGTGGCTGAATTACAAAAAGCGGTTAATTCCCCTTATGCACAGTTTAGTCATTTAGGTTTAAACGATGCCAATGGTAAGCCGATTCAAATTAATGATCACGTCTTACAAATTGAAAATGAATACTATAGCTTAGTACGTCCAAAACAAGTGCCACAAGAAGGGGAAACTCCTTCTCAGGCCTTGTCAAATCGTGGTATCGGCTATGTCGAATTACGCGCGGTAGATGTAAATCCATACAGTGCAATAGGTATTGATGAAGATACAGCAGGCTTCTTGGAAGTGGTTGCGTTGTATTGTTTACTGAAAGAAAGCCCTGATCTATGGGATGAAGAACAAGATATTATTGAGCAAAACCAAGCTGAAGTGGTCAATCGTGGTCGTGCACCAAATGCGAAAATCATTGATGCCGGTGTTGAATATCCATTACTTGAGTGGATTCAACAGCATGTCACCGCCATGCACCCCCTTGCAGATTTATTAAATCAATCCTATTCAACGGATTTATATCGCCAAGCGATGATAGTGATGCAAACACGTATTGATGATGTGGATGAAACACTATCTGCGCATGTGATTGCCGATACTGTAGAGCAAGGTGGCACATGGAATTTTGGTGGCTATATGGCCAATCAGCATATCCAAAGTTACGAACAACATGTATTAAGTCCAGAAACTTTAGCGTATTTTGAGGGGCTTACTCGAACATCTCTCGCAGAACAACAGCAACTTGAACAAAATACAAGTATAAGTTTCGAGGATTATCTGAGTAAATTTAGATAAAGCATTGATTAGATAATGAGGAAGTTCCATGCAATGGCGTAGTTATCGCTTCGTAAGTGGTCTTTTATTTTTGGCAAGTGTGATTGGTATGTCATTTGCGCTCTATTTAGAGCATGTACAAGGGCTTGAGCCATGTCCACTATGCGTATTTCAACGTATTGGATTGATTGGCCTAGGGCTAATTTCACTGATTGCCTTTTTGCATAACCCAAAAACAAATGTATTTAAACGCATTTATAGCTTCTTGGGTTTCGCTGCAATTTCTTGGTCAGTTGGTGTTGCCGCTCGCCACGTGTGGCTACAGAACTTACCTAAAGATCAGGTTCCAAGTTGTGGGCCAGGTCTAGACTATTGGGTAAATACATTGCCTTTAAAAGCGGTGTTTGAAAATGTCCTTAAGGGTTCTGGCGAATGTGCTATGGTCGATTGGACTTTTTTAGGACAATCTTTACCCGTTTGGTCATTATTGTTTTTTAGTGTATTGGCATTGATCAGTCTGTGGCAGTTGTTTAGAAAGTACTAATTTAAAACATCAAGAGCCAGTCTAAACTGGCCTTTTTTTCAAATAAACTTCATTTATGTATAAATCAAGAAAAATCATAAATCATAAAATAAATTTAGCTGGGATCAGCATACTAGTCTGCTTGTCAACGGCACAAGTCTCTGCAAAGCTAGTCACTGTGATCAGTAAAGATGTGTCTTGTCAGTTTAAATCTGAATTTGATGACACTATCCCAGCCGACATTTCCTATATAAAATTGGGTGCTCAGCCATTTAAAAAATTTATTGTCGATCCAGATTATTTTTCAAGTCGAATTGAAGACTGTCAGTTGCATGGTGGCAGATACTACGTATTGTCCGTATCACAGAGCCATCCTGCTAGAACGCTTGCCCAGTCGCTCATTGAGGTGACGCAATTTGATTTAACAGGTAAAAAAACTTAGCCAAAAGAATTATAATAAAGCTTGGACTTGTGAATTAAAACAAGGCTTACTGATCGATACACAATGTGCAGAAAAAATCAAACTTTGATGAATATGGTGACATGATTGATCCTCATCAGAACAAGTCTTATCAAATTGAAGTGAAATAGCAGAAAAAAAAGTGGATTGAAGATCTGCTTTTTTACGATTAGGTTTCAACAATCCCTTGCATACTTTCTAATTTAATCAAATATTTGCGAATTTGTTCTTCCGCCAACTCATCATGGTGCGGATAAAACCATTTGGCAATTTGTTCCGAAACCAAAGGATGATATTGAATCTCAAGATGGTTTAAGCCATAAAACACAGCTTTATGCGATTCAGGTAATTTTAACTGGAAACGTGGGTTCGGATGTTCACCCAAGGCACTTTTAACACTGACCAGATAGTCGCCAATCACTTTTAAGGTGCGGTTTTTGCGGTTTTCAAATTCTAAGGTACCTGCAATTAAAAAGGTATTGATATGAGAGGGTAGCGGAGCGGGTTTACGGTTGTCATCCATCAAACCAATACGAGCATTGTTATGCTCCCAGTCATCATCTCGAACACTTCCATAGCGCAAGTCTAAGATGCCATTACTGCGGATATTGACGATATGACTGATCATTTTAACAATAGGAAAATTACCCACTTTCTCTTGCATGGCAAATCCGAAACGTTCTAATAACGCACCATGATGCGGAGAACCAATACAAACTAGATTCTCTACCATATGGAACCACTGGTGCATGTTTTGTTTGCCATAGAACAGCGCACTGCGAGATACCAAGCCACCCATACTGTGCCCAATTAAATCAATACTGGTAATGCGAGGGTTACGTTTCACTAAGTCTTCTAAAAGATTTGCTAATGAACGTCCATTGGCTGAAATTCTGCGCCCAGTATTGTAGTGAAAATACAACATGGTGTTGTGATCACGCTGGGCCAATAGTTTCTCACCAATACCGCCATTGTTACGGTTGGTCCAATCTTGATAATTCATACATAAACCATGTGAGAAAATCACTACACGTCCAGCCAAATCACCTTGCTGTAATGCACCATAATGATCATAGAGTACAGGTGAGAGTGCCAGAGGATTATGGCTCGCTAACAAATAATCGCCCAATACCCCATTTAAAGCACTGACTAAAAAAGTCATATGGGAGGTCAAAGGCTTATCATGCAAATTTGGAAAACGTTCAATGGTTTTACGTAAAACTGGAGCAAGCAGATGGCTACCATAATTTTGCAACGCGTGATAACCAAATTGATAGAATTTATCGACAATTGGACGTGACTGAAATCGTTTGGCTTTTTGTTTACTTAAGCCAAAAATACTCAGCAACATTTCGCGTTGAATCGACTGGATGAAGTCTTGAACCATGCCACTGAGTGGCGTACTCACTAACTGCGCTAAACCTTCTAATACGTCGGCCTGACTTGGAGGCGAGCGATCCCACTTACAATAGGTTTCGTGTAAAGGGGTTAAGCTTGGCATTGTTATTTCCTCATCCATATTGATCTGGAACAAAGACTTTATTTTTGCTGTAGATCAATGTATAAATCCCTAGGCAATCATCTTATCTTGTTCATCCTGAACGCTATTTAAAATACCGATAATTGCGATTATGTTTTAGTTTTTTGTCGGACAATATCACGACATATACAAATTAAAACAATAATGTGATTCAAATCACATTAAAAACTAAAACATTGGTGGTAAAAAAGCAAACTATTTTCAATGAATATTATTTATTTACATGGTTTTAAAAGTAGTCCTTTATCAATAAAAGGGCAACAATTAGATGATTATTGTCGATGCTATTCATCGCATAGTGTGCATTTGCCTGATTTAAACCAACATCCGCAACTGGTTTTAGATCAAATTTCAGCGCTCATTGAAAAATTGCCTGATGTTGTACTGGTGGGGAGTAGCTTTGGTGGATTTTATGCGACACAATTGGTCGCAAAATATGGTGTGCCTGCTGTTTTAATTAATCCAGCTATGCGACCATGGCAATTGTTCAGTAACTTATTTGGAATTGAACAGATTCCCTATAAGATCAATGAAAAATGGACTTTAGATCGTTTACAACTTGACTACTTGGAAGCGATTGCCGTGCCATTTGTACAAGATGCAGACAAAATACTGGTCTTATTGCAACAAGGTGATGAAGTTTTAGATTATCGTGACGCTGAACGGTATTATAGTGCAGCTCCACACACATCATTAATCATGACAGAAATGCATGGTAATCATGCGATGGAAGATTTTGCAGATAAAATACCCATGATTCTGGAATTTTTATCATACTCCGTAAAATAAAAGGAAAAAACTCAACGTGTCTCAATATACGGCCCAATCACTTGAAGTATTATCTGGTCTAGATCCTGTACGTCGCCGTCCAGGTATGTATACCGATACCACTCGTCCAAACCATTTGGCGCAAGAAGTAATTGATAATGCTGTCGATGAGGCACTTGCAGGACATGCCAATAAAATTACTGTTACAGTATATAAAGATGGTTCGTTGTCGGTCGAAGACAATGGGCGTGGTATGCCCGTCGATATTCACCCTGAATATGGACAAAGCGGGATTGAAATTATCCTAACGAAATTACATGCTGGCGGTAAATTTAGCACTGATAACTATCAGTTTTCGGGCGGTTTGCATGGTGTAGGGATTTCAGTGGTCAATGCCTTGTCTGATCGTGTTGAGGTTGAAGTTCAACGCCACGGCAATCTTTATAAAATGGCGTTTGAACATGGTGAACCTGTTGCGCCTTTAGAGGTTTTAGAAGGCAAAGCGCCAAAACGTGCTACGGGGACAACAGTACATTTTTGGCCAGAAGCAAAATATTTTGACTCACCTAAATTTGCTTTAAAAGCGTTAAAACATAATCTCAAAGCCAAAGCTGTATTGGCTGCTGGTCTACAAATTAATTATATTGATCAGATTAATGACGAAAAAATTGAATGGCAGTTTGAAAATGGTCTCGTCGACTATTTGATGGATGAATTACAAGATCGTGAAATCATTCCAGATCCTGCCTTTGTCGCAACGGGTGAAGCTGAACGCGCCAGCGCTGAGTTTGCAATTTGCTGGAATGCTGAGGGTGGTGAACAAATTCAGGAAAGTTATGTGAATTTGATCCCAACGGCACAAGGAGGAACCCATGTAAACGGGTTACGCTCAGGTGTTACTGATGCGATGCGTGAGTTTTGTGAGTTACGTAACTTGTTGCCACGTAATCTCAAATTGTCTGCTGAAGATGTGTGGGATGGGGTTAATTATATTCTGTCGCTTAAATTCCAAGAGCCACAATTCTCAGGACAAACCAAAGAACGTCTTTCAAGCCGAGAAGCATCCAACATTGTTTTAAATATTGCCAAAGATGCTTTTGCGCTTTGGTTGAATCAGAACTCTGAAGTGGCCATGCAATTGGCTGAGATTGTGATTGCGAAAGCGGGTCGCCGTTTAAAAGCAGCGAAAAAAGTTGAACGTAAAAAGATTGTTGCTGGTCCTACCTTGCCCGGAAAACTATCAGATTGCGTCGGTCATACCCTTGAAGAATCGGAATTGTTTATCGTCGAAGGTGACTCTGCCGGTGGTTCTGCAAAACAAGCCCGCGATAAAAACTTCCAAGCGATCATGCCGATTCGTGGGAAAATTTTAAATACTTGGGAAGTGTCTTCTGACGAGGTGTTGGCCTCTCAAGAAGTGCATAATATTGCGATTGCAATCGGTGTAGATCCGGGCAGTGATGATCTTTCCGAATTACGTTATGGCAAAATTTGTATCCTTGCCGATGCCGATTCAGATGGTTTACATATCGCGACCTTGCTGTGTGCACTCTTCGTCAAGCATTTCCCTGCAATGGTCGATGCTGGACACCTTTATGTTGCAATGCCACCATTGTTCCGTATCGATGATGCCAAAGATGTTTACTACGCGCTTGATAACGAAGAGTTAGAAGCTATCTTAAAGAGAGTTAAATCTAAAAACCCGCAAATTACTCGATTTAAAGGTTTGGGTGAAATGAACGCCAGTCAATTGCGTGAAACCACCTTAGATCCGAATACACGCCGTTTGGTGCAATTGGATTTGGACGACACGCATCACACAACAGGTTTACTGGATAAATTACTTGCCAAAAAAAGGTCAGGTGATCGTAAAAACTGGTTAGAGCAAAAAGGAAACTTAGCTGATTTGAGTGTTTGATTATCGAACTCATTCATATTTGAAAAATGATGCCTCAGTGCATCATTTTTTTGATACCTCTTAAATATCGCATTGATGTAAACAGAATTATATTCTTCGTAAAACAAAATATTTCTGTATAGCCTTTCTATTTTTTCTCCTATTCTTTTACCTCTGCTCCATCCATCTCAGGGATTGGATTATTACGTCAAAATCGTTTGGTGCTGTAAAGCAAAATTCATTAAGAAAGCTTAAAAATTTAATTTTGGGTCAATTTTTTGCACCCTCATTGCTCATTTTAAATAAAAAAAATCGCACTTAATTTGACCAGTATGACTTTTAATCTCGCACTTTCACCTGATCAACACTCGCACTATTGAGTCGTTGAAAGGCATTTAATGCTTATCAATGCACGTCCGATTTATATAAAAATAATAGTGACTAATATTTTGATTTTATTATTTTTTATCATGAAATATATTCAACGATAAAAGCACAAATTCTCCACTTGGCATAAAAATTGAATTAAGCCTGTCAGGTAAAAGCAAAATCGCGCATTCAAAAATGCACCAAAAGGTTTGGAGAGAAAAAGATGATGTTCCAACAAAAAATGTTTTCAAAAACACTTCTCGCTGTGGCAATGATGGGGAGCATTGCGCTGACAGCTTGCTCAAAACCAGCAGATAAAACGGAAGCGAAACCCGCAACAGAAAATAAATCGGCAACTGCAACAAGCGGTGACACAATTAAAGTGGGCATCTTGCATTCATTGTCTGGAACAATGGCTATCTCTGAAACGTCGCTTAAAGATACGGCACTTATGGCAATCAATGAAATTAATGCCAAAGGTGGGGTGATGGGGAAAAAGCTTGAGCCTGTTGTCGTCGATCCTGCATCAGACTGGCCATTATTTGCTGAAAAAGCCCGCCAGTTGATTACTCAGGACAAAGTCGCTGTCATTTTTGGCTGTTGGACTTCAGTTTCACGTAAATCAGTGTTACCAGTTGTAGAGGAGCTCAATGGTCTGTTGTTCTATCCAGTGCAATACGAAGGTCAAGAACAGTCTAAGAATATTTTCTATACAGGTGCAGCACCCAATCAACAAGCGATTCCTGCTGTTGAATACTTAATGGGCGAAGAGGGAGGTAAGGCACAACGTTTTGTCTTATTAGGTACCGACTACGTCTATCCACGAACCACCAACAAAATTTTACGTGCATTTTTAAAGTCTAAAGGCGTTGCCGATGCAGATATCATGGAAGAATACACGCCGTTTGGACACAGTAATTATCAAACCATTGTCGGCAATATTAAGAAATTCGCTGCGGGTAAAAAGACCGCAGTTATTTCTACCATCAATGGAGATTCTAACGTACCGTTCTATCGTGAATTAGGTAACCAAGGCATAAAAGCTTCGGATATTCCTGTGATGGCCTTTTCAGTCGGTGAAGAAGAATTACGCGGGATTGACACCAAACCATTGGTCGGGCATTTGGCATCTTGGAACTACTTCATGTCTGTGAAGAATCCAGTGAATACCGAATTCGTCAATAAGATGAAGCAATACGCAGTTGAATATAAGCTTCCCAATGCCAGTAAATTGGTGACCAATGATCCAATGGAAGCCACCTACGTGGGTATCAATATGTGGAAACAAGCCGTTGAAAAAGCGGGAACAACGGATGTAGATAAAGTCCGTGAAGCAATGGCAGGTCAAAGCTTTAAAGCACCGTCAGGCTATACCTTAAGTATGGATGCTACTAATCATCACTTACATAAGCCTGTAATGATCGGTCAAATTCGTGGTGATGGGCAATTTGATGTGGTTTACAAGAGCCCTCAACCGATCAAAGCGGAACCATGGAGCCCGTACATTCCTAAATAAAGACTTTACGACCCCAAAAGCCTGCTACATGCGTAGTGGGCTTAACTGATGACTAAACTTTAAAGGTCATTGTATTTAAACAAAAATAGGGGGAGTTGCACATGTCACTTAGACTGAAACTCGCAGCACTTTTTTTTACGATTTCTCAATTATTTCTTATTCAACAGATTTTTGCTGAATCTGAGCATAGCGCGCAATCGTCATCTGCTCAGGCAGTGGTAAGTCATGATGATGCCATTCAAAAATTTGTACGTGCAGATTTCTCAAACCGAAGAGCGATGTTGAATCAATGGCCGGCAAGTATTGACGAGCTTGATAAGTTGGTGGCTTATGTCGAAAACGACGAGCTTTATACCGACAGTTCAGGCAATACCTACATTATGAAAGCTGGAGACAAGCTGTTCAGTTATCCAGATGATCAGGCAATTACTGATTGGCCAGGTGATTTAAATCAAGTGACGTTGGTCAACACCTTGCACAAAGCCTTGAACTTTGGTCAGGCGAAGATCAAGTTACAGTCCCAAGATGCATCACAGCGATTGGCTGCGATTGATATCTTGGAGAACAATTTAGATGAGTTGGATATCAAAGCTATCAACCAACTTTATCTCAATGAAAAAAATAATAAAGTGAAGGCTCGTTTAGCCCAGTTAAAAGCACGAATTGATTTTAATAGTCCAGATACACTCACCAAAATTCAAGCGGTCAAAACGCTAAAAGATTCTAGTCGCCCTGATGTTTTGGCGATCATCGAACAAGCGCTAACACAGCCACACTTAAATCCAGAATTAAAGGCTGCATTGGTCAGTGCGCAAAGTAGTATTAAAACCCGAATTCAAGCAAGTGAATGGACAGGACATGTTTTTTCAGGCTTAAGTACTGCAAGTATTCTTTTGCTTGCAGCATTAGGACTGGCGATTACATATGGCTTACTGGGGGTGATCAATATGGCGCATGGCGAGTTGATCATGATCGGTGCTTATACCACTTATGTGGTGCAAAGTTTCTTTAAAATCCATTTGGGTGCTTATGTCGACTGGTACCTGATTGCAGCAATTCCAGCAGCATTTTTAGTCAGTGCTTTAATTGGTATGCTGATAGAACGAACCGTGATTCGTCCCTTATACGGCCGTCAGTTAGAAACCTTGTTGGCGACCTTTGGTGTCAGCCTTATTTTGATGCAATTGGTACGGATGATCTTTGGTGCACAGAATGTTGAAGTATCAAATATTTCATGGCTTTCAGGTGGAATTTCACTTACACCTAGTTTGATGCTGCCCTATAACCGTATTGCCATTATCGTCTTCACCATCACTGTATTACTTTTACTGGTTTATCTACTCAATAAAACCCGATTCGGTTTATTCGTCCGTGCAGTCACGCAAAACCGTCAGATGGCACGTGCTGTAGGTATTCGTTCTGCACGAATTGATATGATGGCCTTTGGACTGGGTTCAGGACTTGCAGGGCTGGCAGGCTGTGCCTTGGCACAAGTCGGTAATGTCGGACCTGACCTAGGGCAAAACTATATTATTGATGCTTTCCTTGTGGTTGTAGTGGGTGGTGTTGGTCAAGTTTGGGGCGCAGTGCTTGCCGCATTAGGTTTAGGTGTGAGTGGAACAATACTCGAAATTGGTATGGGCGCAGTGCTCGCCAAAATTATTCTCTTGGTTCTTGTGATTCTGTTTATTCAAAAACGCCCACAAGGTTTATTCGCTATCAAAGGTCGTTTTGTGGAGTAAGCCTATGAAAATCACATCATTACTTTCAGATAAACCCTATAGTGCAATCGCCATAGCTGTATGTTTCGCTGTGATGCTGATTCTGCCGTGGTTTCATGTGTTGCCACAAGATTCAGCATTACACCTCTCAGCATATTGGGTGACTTTGATTGGCAAAATCATGTGTCTGGCCTTGGTTGCACTAGCTTTGGATCTGGTCTGGGGCTATGCCGGCATCCTGAGTTTAGGCCATGGATTATATTTTGCTTTGGGTGGTTATGCTTTTGGTATGTACCTGATGCGAGAGTCAGCAGGGGAGCAATTGCCTGACTTTATGCGTTTTCTCAGTTGGACTGAGTTACCTTGGTATTGGGTCGGAACCCAGCACTTCTTATGGGCTTTGGCTTTGGTGATTTTGGTACCAGGTGTGATTGCCTTTATCTTTGGATTCTTTGCCTTCCGTTCCAAAATTAAAGGTGTGTACTTTTCGATTATCACCCAAGCTATGACTTTTGCTGCAGCACTGTTGTTTTTCCGCAATGAAACAGGTTTTGGTGGGAACAATGGCTTTACTGGATTTAAAACCATTCTTGGGATGGATATTACCTCTGCTTCTATGCGAGCAACATTGTGTTTCCTTACTGCCTTAGTGTTGTTACTGAGTTTTATCGGCTTACGTAGTTTAATGAATAAGCCTTATGGTCGAGTGTTGGGGGCAATCCGTGATAGCGAAAACCGGTTGCAATATTTAGGCTATCGTACCCTGTGGTACAAACTGTCGGCATGGGTCCTTTCAGCGGTGATTGCCGGAATTGCTGGTGCATTGTATGTCCCACAAGCAGGCATCATTAATCCAAGCGAAATGAATCCTGTGAATTCGATTGAAATGGCGGTTTGGGTTGCAGCAGGTGGTCGTGGCACATTGATTGGTCCAATTCTAGGTGCAGGTCTGATCAATGGAGTTAAAACCTATTTTACCGTTGCATATCCTGAAATATGGTTATTGATCCTTGGTGCATTATTTATCGTTGTAACCATCTTCCTCCCTAAAGGGGTGATTGGATTGCTTGAGCGCTTTAAAAAGGAGGATCACTAATGTCAGAGCTATTGTCAGATTTGGGCTTAAATTCGCAACATGGTGGTCAAATCGGTGAGGGCTATGGTCGTCCTAAAGCTGAAGGTGCTGATTTCAGCCATGGTATTGCACTTTACTTAGAAAAAGTCAGTGTATGTTTTGATTCTTTCCGCGCTTTAAATGATTTGTCTCTTTACATTGAAGAAGGGGAGTTGCGCTGCATTATTGGACCAAATGGTGCGGGAAAAACCACATTGATGGATGTCATCACCGGTAAAACACGCCCTACCGAAGGTTCTGCCTTTTTTGGTCAAAACTATGATCTTGCCAAAATGAGTACAGAGCAAATTGCAGAAGCGGGTATTGGTCGTAAGTTTCAGAAACCAACTGTATTTGAAAATTTTACCGTGATGGAAAATCTGCTCCTTGCTGCACCAAAAGACAAAACTGTGAAAAAAAGTTTTTTTAGCAAGTTAAGTCCCGATGCACAGTTGGCTTTGGATGAATCTTTGCAACAGATTCGTTTACAAGAGTTTATTCAAAAGCCTGCGGGATTGTTATCACATGGACAAAAGCAGTGGCTTGAAATTGGCATGCTGTTGATGCAACGACCTAAACTGATCTTGTTGGATGAGCCTGTAGCGGGAATGACCGATGCTGAAACTGAACGGACAGCAGAGTTATGTTTGGAATTAAAAAAGAATCATACCTTGGTTGTGGTCGAGCACGATATGAGCTTTATCGACACCATTAGTGAGAAAGTTACGGTTCTGGCACAAGGTGCCATTCTAGCCGAAGGAACTTTGGCGGAAGTACAAGCCAATGAAGATGTGATTGAAAAGTATTTAGGACGTTAAGGGGAGCAATATGCTAGAAATAAAAGACGTCAATCAATTTTATGGGGGCAGTCACATTCTCCGTGATGTGACTTTAACTGCGCCGATTGGTGAGTGTTCTGTGGTTTTAGGACGCAATGGTGTGGGTAAAACCACCTTATTAAAATGTTTGATGGGAATTTTACCGATTAAGTCTGGGCAAATCTTATTGGATGGCAAAGACATTGCTAAAATGAGCCCTGAACAGCGTGTACGCGCGGGTTTGGCCTATGTTCCTCAAGGGCGAGATATTTTTTCTACACTCACAGTAGAGGAAAATATTTTGATTGGCATGGCAAAATTTTCTGGTGCAAAAACCCGTAAAGTCCCTGAGCATTTATATGAAATTTTTCCTGTCTTAGACGAAATGAAACATCGCCGTGGCGGTGATTTATCGGGTGGGCAGCAACAGCAATTAGCCATTGCACGTGCTTTAGCATCGGAGCCGAAAGTTTTGATTTTAGATGAGCCGACCGAAGGAATTCAGCCTTCGATTATTAAAGATATTGGTCGAGTGATTCGAAAATTGGCAGATGGTGGCGAAATGGCGATTGTACTGGTCGAGCAATTCTATGATTTTGCCGAGGAGCTGGCCGATAACTATACCGTGATGGCACGTGGTCAAGTGGTTGCACAAGGCATCGGTGAAGAAATGCCTGAAAAGGGGATTCGTGATTTAGTGGCAATTTAACAGAATCGTGAAAACATTTTGTTTACCTCCCTGAGTCAAGGGAGGTGTGGTTAAACCCTATATTATTGAGGCTCAACTTTCTGATAATAGCCTGTTGATGAAACATTCATCCCAAAGCCACAATCGGCTTGTTCATTTAATTCTTTCACTTTAATAAAATTGCCTAAAGAGGCGTTATAAGTGAAATTGATGTCAATTTGACAATTTTCAAAACGATAGCTTGCTTTCTTGGCATGAAGTGGCATTTCTGTTTCAAATTCGCCAATATTTGGACCATAGATGAGACTTCGAGCACCCATCCATAGACCAGTGAACTGAATGAGATATTTCTGATCACGTTTTTTAATGGTGATATTGTTCCATTCGCCAAAACCTGCATAACTGGCATATTCTCCTGTTAAGTCATTGTTTGGTTTTGGTGTTACTAACTTTTTTAAATTAAATTGACTGGTTTTTGTGGGTTTAATTTGAAACCACGCTCTTGCCCATAAGGGTTGATTGAGTTTGCTATACGTTAAACCCACATTATTATTGGCAATGTCGATGTCATTATCTGAAACCCGAATACCAGCCTCTTCTTCACCCACAGACTGACAAAAAGCACTCCAAGATGCTTGTCTTTGAAACTGATCAAGCGCTTTTTTATAGTTTTTCTGGTCGTAAAATTTTTGTCCCAATTTACGATATTGACTGAGTTTGGCACAACCCTGTTTTATATTTTGTTCATCGTAGTCAGCAGCATGGCTTGCTGTATTAAGTATCAATGCAAATGGTGCCAATAGACTGATTATAATTTTATTCATCGATATTCGCTCTGAAGTTCAGCAATATTGTTTATGGTTATACAACAAATTTTGAAAAAACGACAAAAAAATTTACGACGGATGCTGTATAAATACTGCTCTATTTTAATCAAAATTTAATTGCATCAACACCAAATCACGCCACTGCCCAAATTTTTGTCCGACTCGTGGCATATAACCTGTTTGTTTAAATCCGAGTTGTTGGTGTAGATAAATCGAACAAGTATTTTCGTGGTCAATTGCAGCAACCATAACGTGGATATTGTGCTGTTGAGCATGTTCAATCAATTTCAGCATTAAGCGTTTGCCGAGCCCTTGTCGAGTAAATTCTGGGTCGATATAAACAGAGTGCTCAACTGTATATAGATAACCGTTGATTGCTCTAAAGCTTGCATAATCGGCATAGCCTGCAATGGCATGAGTCGCTGTTTCTTCAGCAACAAAAAGTGGAAATTGCTGTTGTTGTAATTCTATAAACCACTGCTGGTAATCTGCGAAAGTCTTTAATTGGCTGTTCCATGTTGCTAAACCTGTTGCAATTTCATGATTATAAATACGCATAATCTCAGTTAGGTCAGAAGCTTGAGCAGGGCGGATCTGAAAATTCATGGATACAGGTCAATGGAAAATTTATACGGGTATTCTAAAAAGATTTATTTTTAAGGGCAATAAAAAAAGCAAAACCGAAGTTTTGCTTTCTGATCAATGGATTTAGCTCAGTCTTAGAAATGATACTTGATTAAAGCGCTGACATTATTTTCGTCTTTGCCTGGCACACCGTATTTGTTGTGCCATACAGAGTGTTCAACACCAAGATATAGACGGGTATCTGGAGAAATGTGTTTACCCGCATTCCATTTCCATTGTGTCGTCCAGTTCAACTCGCTTGAGTGTGCAACTTGATCTTTTTCTGCAGTTGACCAATCAAGGAAACCGTCCACAAGGAATTCTTCAGATGCAATTTTAAATGGAATTCCATAGGTAAATGTCAATTGATAGTCATCTTCTTGGACTTCATTATTGGCACGGTAGAAATTTAATTGCGCATATTGAAAATAAGGAATGGCTAAATCAACACCAACACCGTATAGGTAGTTGTTCATGTCTTTACCACCTTCCCAAGTGGTTGCAATTAATACGTCTTTAATTGGGCCTAATTCAAGTTTTTTCCCAGAAACAGCACCTAAGCTAAGACGTGGAGAAACCTCAAAATAAGTATCCGACTGACCATCACTGTTGGTACGGTCAGCAAAGGCAAAGAAATCACCGTATTTAAGTTTGGCAGCATACTCAAAAGTGATAGTAGATTGTTTCTCATCTGGTGTTAGTTCATAGTTTTCACCATAAAGACCAGTAATACTAAAATCTTGCCAAACAGGCGCAGCTTGAGCCAAAGTTGCAGTTGAAGCGATTGCGCAGATAGCCGCAATTTGTGTAAGTTTCATGAATTCTTCCTTTCCCCCAAGAAAAGCGCTTCAAGAATACAGATTCTTAAATAAAAATAAAGCGAAAATTAGATGGAATGAAAATAAATATGTAAACATCAAGAGGTGAAATGTTTTAAAACGTGAGTCGCATATTTAAAGCAAAGATTTAAAATTTATATCCATTAAAAGTTTAAGAATTAAACATAGTTGATGTTTTTAGTCAGAATTAGTCATTAAAAAATCAATTAAATCATTTAATTATAAAGTAACGTAACAAGATGTCATTTTTCATATTCTTTTCATAAAAAAGTTAAAAATCTACTTGCATATTTTCCAATATGGCCTGATATTGAATGTATAAGAACACCTATCTGCAGATCGTTAAAAGTGTTCATCTTTGCAATAGAGGAGTTACGGTTCCAATTTATTGTAGGTGAAAAGCTGTCTTATACAGCAGGCGCAAAGTGTGCCGAAAATATAAGTTTTGCACTCGTTTTTTGATTAGAAAGAGGATGTTTTTTATGAATATAGAAATCCGTACAGATAAAAATATTAGAAATAGTGATCGTTTAATTACTTACGTACGCGATGAGCTAAATCAAGAATTCCAACGTCATAGCGAACGTATTACCCAGTTTTCAGTTCATATCAGTGATGAGAACGGTGACAAAGGTGGGGCGGATGATATCCAGTGTATGATTGAAGTCAAAGCAGCAGGTTTGAAGCCAGTCGTGGTAAAACATCGAGCGAAAAACATTGATCTTTCATTACACGGTGCGATAGATCGGGTAAAGCGTAGCCTAGAGCACGTATTAGAAAAAATTGAAAATCCACGTGGTGGAAAACTAGAACTTGCTGATGCAGATGAAGCATGATCTGATAAAAAGCCCTTCGGGGCTTTTTTTATGGTCTTCAATTTTATGGTTTTAAAACAGTCCTTGATTATCTTCTTTGTCATAAATGAACAATAAATGCCATTTATAAAATAAAAGCGACACGATTAAAATTTTTCAAAGCTATTTTAAAAATATTCGTCATAATGTTGTATAGGAATAGAATAGTGAGATCAACATGTTATCAGCACAACAACAAGTCTTTATACAGGCTTTAGAAGATTTAGACCTTGCTCAAGTCAAACGTTTGCTTGCAGATGGATTTGATCCTAACTTTATGGAACCTGAAAAAGGACCAGCTGTTTCAATTTGGTCAGATGGATTGTTTAAATGGTGGGAAAAAATTTGTGATGCCTATGAAGCAGGTCATCCTTTAACGGCAGAACAAAAAGCACAAGATTTACAACCGCATTTAGATATTTTGGATGCTTTAATTAGTGCCAAAGCAAACTTTTATTTGTGGGACACTGAAGAGTGCTATGGTCCACTGTGGGATGCAGCAAGCGCAGCCTGTGTACCTGCAATTCATAAGCTTTTAGATCATAAGGTTGACCCGAACACCAAAGATGAAGAAGGGAAGACCATTTTATCTTCGATCAGTGATTTGTTCTTTGATTGTGAATTTGATCAAATAGATTGGTCTCAGGCTTTACCTGAAGAGAAAGAATCTTTAGAGTTACTACGTAGTCGCGGTGCGAAAATGTCCAAAGAATTATCGTAAATTTTGAGTCTTGATATGGCAATTTTAAATAGAATCACATTAGCCCTTGCTTCGAGTCTAAGTATAAGCGCAATGGCAGCAGAATTTTCTTTTGATCGTCCTGGAACAGGTTTTGGAACAGGGATCACGCCTGTGGGACAATTGGCTTGGGAGCAAGGGCTACCAAGTGTGACCTACACGGAAACTAAAGTAGATGGCGCAAAAGCAAAAACTGTAACCCTCAATGGCGATATGCTTTTTCGTACAGGTTTAACCTCGAGTATGGAATTACAGTTAGGATGGCAAGGCCCAGCTTGGATGCAAACCAAATATAAAGGTATTAAAGAGGATGACTCTGGTTTAGGTGATGTTTCTATTGGGATTAAAAAAGCCATCGATTTAAAAGATGATAAATTATCAATGGCGATTTTGGCTCAAGCCTTGATCGCAACGGGTAATGATGGTTTTAGTGAAGAAGATGATATTTATAGCATCGGAACATCATTAGATTATCAGTATAACGATTTGGTCAATACTGGGATCACCATGAACTACGCTGTGCAAGATGGGCATTGGTCAGTGACTGCTGTACCTACTGTCGGTTATAAAATTGCAGGAAATCTTTCAGGATTCTCTGAGTTTGTTTATTCAAAAACAGAAAGCCAAGACTATAAGTATGGTCTAGGTTCTGGTTTAATCTATGCGGTCAATGAGCGTACTCAACTTGATGGAAGTGTGGGTGTAGATTTGGAAGGACGAGACCGTAGTTATAAAGCTGGTTTAGGTGTGGCATTCTTATTCTAATCAATTCAGTCTGGCACATTGTCAAGGAGTAGTAAATCTACTCCTTGACTTGTTTTAAAACCGCACATTTTTCTAAATGCTTTTAGAAAGGCTTTATCTTCTGTATGCTGAGTTCAAAATAAGCAATAAACACAGGAGTATTAAAATGTTAGAATTGTTTATTGGTGATAAAAATTATTCGACATGGTCAATGCGTACTTGGTTAGTGATTCAGCATTTCAACATCCCATTTACAGAGCACTTGATTCCTTTTGATCACTTTGACCTCGACAGCCAATTTAAACAAAGTATTTTAAAAATAAACCCAACTGGCAAAGTCCCAGCTTTAGTAGACGATGGCTTTTTAGTTTGGGATTCTTTGGCGATTTGTGAATATTTAGCAGAAAAGTTTCCTGAAAAACAATTGTGGCCTCAAGATGTAAAACAACGTGCACGCGCAAGATCGATGTCCGCTGAAATGCACAGTAGTTTTATGGCTTTGCGTAGTTGTTGTGATATGAATTTAGATGCTGATTTAAAGCATATTGGTGTACAGCTTTGGCAGGAAAATTTAAAACTACAGCAAGATGTAAAACGGATTGAACAATTATGGTCGGAGCGACCACACCCTGACAGTTTTTTATGTGCTGATGAGTTTACTATTGTCGATGCTTTTTATGCGCCAGTTGTGATGCGGTTTATGGGTTATGGCATTGCAGTATCAGCAAACAGTCAGCGTTATATTGACAAAATATTAGCCGTTCCTGCAGTACAACAATGGATAGCAGAAGCGCATGCAGAATTCCGGTTTGTTGCTTGTGAAGAGCAATATCGTAGCCAAGTTTAATGTATTAAATACCAATTAAGCAATTTCATTGATTTGATCATGATAGAACTGGACTTGATTGCGACCAGACTGTTTTGCTCGATATAGCGCTTTGTCTGCGAGATGAATAATTTTACTGATATTTTCATCGTCAATCGAGGTAGCAATACCAAAGCTGGCAGTAAGTTGTACATAATGATGATCAAGGGATTCAAGTACTTGATTTTGAATCGCTACTCGACAACGTTCAGCAAGTGCTTGTGCAATGCTTAATGATGTTTCAGGTAAGGCGATAATAAATTCTTCACCACCATAACGTGCCACAATATCAGAATGACGAATGTGAGAAGATAATAATTTGGCAACTTTACACAATGCTTCATCACCAAAATGATGCCCATATAAGTCATTGATTTCTTTAAAATGATCAATATCAATCAAGATAATGGCATAATGAGTTTGCTTATTTTGGATTTCATTAAGCTTTTCATTAAAAAAACGACGATTATATAAATTGGTCAGTGGATCTGTTTCACTGAGTTTCTTGATTAATGACTCTCTATGTCGCCACTGAGACAGTAAAATTTCACATAAAATCAAACATACAATTAAAATAGGAATAATAAAGTACAGCATAGTCCCCACCCAGAACGAATTATCATGTCGTTTATTTTCCAACATATGTTCATTAAAAATTGGTGCATAAGGAATTATGCGCCAATATGTACTGAACATCATTGAAATATAGAACAACAGGGCAGTTGTAATTTGAAGATATATAATTTTTCTATTGAATAAAATTAAACCCACACCAGAGATGCAAACGAATGCAAAAACAGTGGCTGGGCTATAGATACCCACCAAAAAACCATCTGCAAGCATTAAAATGATAAAAATACTGATGACAACATGGGGCAAGATAGTATTTGCCCATTTTTTATTTTGAAAGAAATAACAAAATGCGATAAGGGAAATAAGCAGTAGGGTTGAACCTGCATTGACAACAAGTTGTGAACGAATCAAGGAGATATTGACCCATTGCCATGTTTCTGGATTCAGCAAAATAAAAATTTTCCAAGCAATCCAAGATAAATGAAGGGCAACGGTCAGGAACAGAATCAAGATACATTTATGTAAACTGCTCCAATTCATAATGATATTTGAATCTAATTGTTGTTTCAGCTTTTGCCAGTAAAGATTAAGTCTTATATTCGATTCCTCCATTCATAATTATTCCATGATTTTTAAGTGACTAGTCATTAAGTGCTGATTAATAATTTTTTAAATTATAGGGGTTAAAATTTATTAAAACAAAGAATTGTTATCATTTATTTGTTAATAATCTGGTATTTTATTATGAACTTGAATTAAATAATGCTGTAAATAATTTTTAATTATGTAAGTGTTTTAAGATAAGAGTCCTGTGTCAGCATAACCAGGCTTACGATTTATTTTCGCAATATATAATGCTTGATCTGCTTGTTGTAATACCGTATTACTCATTGTATCTTGTTTAGAAACTGATACGCCATAACTTGTTTGAAGTGAAATGATTTTGCTATTGATCTTTAAATCATAATTATTAATTAAAAGAGATAGCCGATCTGCGATATGGTGTGCTTGATCTTGATTCACATCACTGAGAATTAAAATAAATTCGGATTCACTATAACGACCAACAAGGTCTGTCTCACGGATGTTTTGTAATAACTCTTGGGCAATTGCTGCTAAAGCCTTATGAGCAATTTTAATGTTGTATTTATTTTTGATTTCACACAAATTATCAACACTGAGCAAAACGATACCAAAATTAGATTCGCTTTGTGGATGTAACTCTTTTAAATAAGTGTTAATTGCAAATTGGTTATAAATACCCGTATATGGATCAATTTCTAGATTATTAATCAATTGGTTTTTATGTATTAATTTGGCAATAAATGAGTGTTTCAATACTTGATTGAACAATGAATGAATTTTACGTCGTTTTTCTGAATAAATTTTATTACGCATAATCGAATCCATTCCGTACTTGGATTTTTATTGTATGATGCCTTAAATGTAGCAATTTATTGGCTTGAACTCAAATTAAAGTTTAAGTAAATACTTGAAGGATATATACATAATTTTGAAAAATGTGATTAACTTTGTAGTATAGTTTAAGAATATATTAGAATTTGTAAAACCCGATAAAAATGATCAGACAATACATATAGTTCGAATGACGGATATGCGATTATTTGAATAAATATACGATTTGTTTAAATTGATTATTTTATCTTTAAAAATGAACAACAGTTTGGTTTGTTAAATGATCTGTTGTTCATCATTGAGTAAATATCGAGGTTAGTCGCAGTCTATTTTATGAGCGAATTCAGCAATATCTGCTAAAGATTGTTTTGCCTCATCAAACCATGGACTAAACATTTGGAAATTATGCCACATTCCCGTGTACAACTTGTAATTGACTTTCACCCCAGCAGCTTTGGCTTTTTTTTCAAAACGTTGAGCATCAGATAAAAGAATTTCTTTAGAGCCGATTTGCACTAAAGTTGGCGGCAGTCCTTCAAAATCTCCGAAAATAGGCGAAAGAGGAGGTAGGGAGCGGTCCAAGTTTTTCGGTACGTAAAAGTCAATACCAGACTCAAGTGCTTCGATAGAAAGCAAAGCATCATGCTTCTGATTATAACGTAAAGACTCACCTGTTAAAGTTAGGTCTAAGAAGGGAGACATAAGAATTAAAGCGCTAGGAAGTTGTTGTTTATTTTCTTCCTTAATTCGTAATGCAAGTGCTAAAGCCAAATTTGCACCGCAAGAATCACCTGAAACAATGATGTCCTTAGGTTGCACACCTTGATCTAAAAGTTGTTGATAAATATCATAAATCGCATCACCTGCTTCAGGAAACTTACTTTCCGGTGCGAGCGGATAATCTACATGTAAAACTTGCATCTGAGTGCGTGCAGCAACTTCAGATAAAAAAGCTCGATGGGTTTTAATTGAGCCTACAAAAAACGCTCCACCATGGATATGAAAAATCATTTGGGTTGTATGCGCTTGAGGTTTAATTTCTTCTGCCCGAATCCCTGCAATGCGTAAAGAACGGATCTGCACATCTTTACGTTGCGGAAAAACGCGTGAAAGTTGTTCTATTCCGAAACGTGCAGTTGTGGGCGGAAGATTGAAACGACTTGGAAATTTGAAGCTAGATTTAAGAATAGATTCTGTAATGTATTGTTTCAGAGCTGAGTTAATCTTCATGTTCCTTCCATATTGTTAAATTTGTGACTTTATTTTTGTTGATTCACCAACACTTGTTACAAGGGTACACTATATAGTCACATTCAAGAATTGCTAAATTGGTGTAAATTTTTAATACTATAAAGTGTCAATTAGACTAGGGAAAACAAAACAATGAAAAAAATTGTACTTGCATTAGGCTTATTATCAGCAACAGTTCTTGCAAATGCTGCAGATCCACTGAATGGAACTGTTTGGAAAACAATTGATGATACAACTAAGCAGCCAAAAGCAATTGTAAAGTTCACTGAACAAAAAAATGGAACATTGACGGCTGCAATTCAAAGTGTTTTAACGCCAGGTGAAGAAAACTCTTGTACTAAATGTGAGGGTCCATACCACAATAAATCATTGAAAGGTGTAACGATTGTCACTGGTTTAAAAAATGTCGGTGGAAAAAGCTATGATAATGGTACGATTCTAGATCCTAAAAATGGCAAAACCTATAAACTCAAAGGTGAGCTTGCTGGTAATCAGTTAAAGTTACGTGGTTATATGGGTATTTCTGCTTTAGGCCGCAATCAAACTTGGGTACGTGCAAACTAAGTATATTGATTCACCACAATAAAAAGCCTAATCTATTGATCAGGCTTTTTATTGCTCGATTATTTTTATGCTGTAAGTTTTAAAGCCTTAATTTTATCCTCATCAAAACCAACCACATATTGGCCATTTTGATTAATCATAGGGCGTTTGATTAGACTGGTATGTGTGGTAAGCGCTTGGATGAGTGCTTGTTCACTTGACAAAGCCAGTTGTTGTTCTTGTTCACTGAGTTTTTTCCACGTTGTGCCTTTTTTATTGAGCACAAGATCTTGCCCAATATGATCGAGCCATTGTTTAACGGTTTCTGCATCTATACCTTGTTTTTTATAATCATGAAACTCGTAACTCAAGCCAAGTTCAGTCAGTAAATCAAAAGCTCTTTTCATGGAGTTACAATTTTTGATTCCATAAATTTTCAACATGTCTTAACCTAATATTCAATTGTTTGATTTAACAGAAAGAGTAGCAAAATTGCCAATATATACAGTATAAGAATAGATAAAAATATTTAAAAGGTATGATTGTTGTCATCAGAAATTAACAATTTGTGCTTAATATTTTATTTAAGCGAGCAAGTAGACTGGCTGATTAAATGATTTAAGTCTAAAAAATAAAAAAAATTGAGACTAAAGGAAATTAAAAAAGAGAAAACCCGCATCTAATCATCCTGATTATGCGGGTCTCATTACAACGTCCAATGTCACATCCTTGGAAAATAAATATTCAAAATACTTATTTCCTTTTCTTCCTACGGCGTCCTATCCTTTTGCTGTCATCCTGACAATGTCCCTGTGCCGTGCGTGTATAATGCGCTTGTTGATATGAAGAAAATATAAGATAACACGACAAAATTTGTAAGTTATTACCCTATAATCAGTGAACAGTTGTTCACAAAATTGCTCAATTCTTATTTAAATACTGAGCAATTTTCTATTTAAATTTGATAATCAATAATCACAGGGGCATGGTCGCTATACCATTCATCTTTGTAGACCCAGGCATTGACTGTACGATCTTTCCAGTCAGGGGAGCATGCTTGATAATCAATTCGCCAACCGACATTTTTAGCACGCGCTTGTCCACGATTAGACCACCAAGAATATACTTCAGCTTCTTTACGCACTTCACGAAATGTATCGACATAGCCGAGTTCATCATAAATATGATCTAGCCAAGCACGCTCATGCGGTAAGCAACCTGAAGATTTTTGGTTGCCTGACCAGTTTTTAATATCGATTCGTTTATGCACAATATTATAATCGCCACATACAATGATCGACTTATCTTCATCACGCCATTGTTTTAAAATTTTTCGATATTCTTCTAAGAAGTGATCTTTACGGGCTTGTGCTTCATCACCTGATGAACCTGAAGGTAAATATAGTGAGCAGATGTGCACAGGTTTGGCTAAACCGACATCAAATTCTGCACTAATAAAACGACCTTGGCTATCGGCGAGTTCAAAACCCAGACCATTTTGGATCGATTTAAATGGCAAGCGACTGTAAATCGCAGTACCTGCATAGCCTGATTTTTCCGCAGGAAACAGATGGGTAAACCAACCGTCAGGTTTAAATTTATCTGTCCACTGTTCATGCGTAATACGACTTTCTTGGATACAAATCACGTCTGCATCTGACTTTTCCATCCATTCAAGTAAGCCTTTTGTGACGGATGAACGTAAGCCATTTACGTTAATTGAGACAACTCTTAAAATTTTTTGATCACTTGGATAGCTACTCTTTGGTATCATTCGCAGTCATAACCTCAATGTATGAATTTTGGAGCACCTCATGTCAACGCCAGCTCAGTTTAACCCGCAAGCTTTTATCGAACTCGCATTATCACGTGGTGTGCTTAAATTTGGTGAGTTTACTTTAAAATCAGGCCGTGTAAGCCCTTATTTTTTTAATGCAGGTTTACTCAACGATGGTGAAGCATTATCGCTTTTAGCTCAAGGTTATGCAGATAAATTAACACAATGTAACAACGTTGAAGTGATCTTTGGACCTGCATATAAAGGAATTCCTTTTGTTGCAGCAACAGCTGTGGCTTTGTCACAAGTACATGATGTAAGTGTGCCTTGGGGGTTTAACCGCAAAGAAGCCAAAGACCATGGCGAAGGTGGCGTGTTGGTCGGTGCTTCAGTAGAAGGCAAAAAAGTCTGGATTATTGATGACGTGATTACAGCGGGTACTGCAATTCGTGAAGTTGTCACAATTCTTAAAAATGCAGGTGCGACAATTGCAGGCGTATTGGTTGCGCTAGATCGTCAAGAAAAAGGGCAAGGTCAACTGTCTGCCATCCAAGAAGTTCAACAAGAACTTGAGATTCCAGTACATGCTTTAATTACCATGAAAGATTTAATGGATTATCTTGATGCTAAAGGTGAGCAAGATGCTTTAGCAAAAATGGAAGCTTACCGTGTGAAATATGGTATATAAGTAAAAAAAAAGGATAAGATAAGGAGCATAAGCTCCTTATTTTTATGGACTATAAAGGATTAGGTGCCATTTTAAATGTTCATTCTATTGATAATCGTCGTGATTGCTGTACTTGGCATTATGCTGGTCAAACATATCGACCAACGACGTTGGCAACGTTACCAATTTGAGCGGGATATGTTTTTTCGGCAATATCCATTTCAATGGAAAGGTTTAGGACAGTTTGAGCTGGTTTTAAATATCAATGTGCACGCCCAGAAAAAATTAATCAATGAGTTGATGTTAAGAGCATCTGAGAGCAGTTATATCAAAAAATCACGTATTCAACGTGAACCTGAATGTTGGAGACAGCAATACTCAATTAAAGTCATGATTCAAGATTTAACCATTGGGCACTTAGAAAAGAAGTATGCAGACTTGTTGGGAGAAAGTTTAGACCAAACCGATTTTGAAATTGGTCGCCCGATCGAGCTAGATGCTGAAATCATTGTGTTTGAAAAAGATGATATCGAGTTGGGCTGTCGTGTCAAACTCGCCTTACCGCGTGATCCACGTACTGCGCATCAATACTTGATAGAAAATAGCCAGCAACAATTTCAAGAAAAATAAGCTTAATCAGTATGAGAATTAAGCAAGTAGATACTTTGCTCAATCTCTTTTTGGTCTTGTAAAGTACTGACAATCCGATGGGTTTTAGTCGTTTCAACAATAAATTTGAGTGCATATTCCTTTAAATACTGCTGAGCAACCAACTTGGCGACAAGTTGGTCATGCTGTCTGAAAACTTGAATTTGTAGTGGCTGATCTAAACAATTTTGAAACTGTAAGTCCTTATAGCCATACACCACAGTTGCATCACTACCTAAAGGTGTAAAGCGCTCATGTTCCTGATAAATATCAATCGAATGTGAATGTCGTTCCGTGATAGTTAAACCCGCTTTTAGCGCATTGATATAGAGCAAACAAGAAATTTGGCAGATTCCACCACCCAGATCTTCTGCAATTTTTCCATTGACCAGATTACGTCCTGTTTTGTAGCCATTATTAAAAGTCGGAGCTTTTACCAAATGCCAAAATGAAAAGATTTGATTTGGCTCAATAACCAAGCCATTTATGCTCTGAATCGCGAGATCAATGTTATAGGTTTTATTTTCAAAATAACGATTTATATTGATGCTTTGTTGGGTTGAAATTTGTTGGTCTGATTGCCACAGTGTTTGATATTTTAAGGCAAACTGTAGCTTCGAGAAAAGGTGTTCACGACAATACCTGCGTAATAACTGATAAAGCAGTTTCCATGATTTGGGTAAATATTGCCGCATATTCCACCTGCTTATTCTAATTGTTTACTGACGGTTGTTTTTCTAAAACGACAACCAAGTATGAGGCATATTCTTTTAAAAATGAATTGCACATCAAGCTGTCTAGGTTTCTAAACAGTGGGCGTAAAATTGTTGGAATACGATGGATAGGAAAAAATAAAAAGCCCTGGCTTTCAACCAGCTTCCATTGAGTGCCAATCAGCTTTTCAATATCTGCCAATGTCATTTGATGAGCAGCATGCCAACTTTGTTGTTGATGCTTTACAGCTTGTCGACGTTTGGCGGAGGGGAAATCAAAAATAAGCTTGCCATTGGGTCTTAATTTTTGATGCGCCTCATTCAGAAACTGTTCTGTGGTTGCATGGTCTTGATGCATGATCACATGGAAGCTATAAATCACCTCAAGCTGGTAATTTTCGATTGGAATTTCAGTCAGAGTCCCTTCAAGCAAGATTTTATGTGGATATTTTTCTATTGCGACTTTCAGCATTTCAGGACTGAAATCTACACCGTAATCTGCATAATCGAGTAAACGACCTGTACCACAACCAATATCCATACAATATGTAGGTGCTGTTTTACTTAGAATACGCTTGAGAAAAACCCGCTCTTGTTGGTCTAAATATTGCCCGTAACTGTTGTTAAAACGGTTGTTATCGTAGTCGTGCGCAAGTTTGTTATAGTAATTTTTAATCTCTGAGTCAGGTTGATTCGACATTGAATAACTCTTTTTATTGACGAATAGAAACTAATTCAACTTATAAACTATTTTTTTGAAGATCACACGTTTTACACGCTAAAAACATGCCTATTTTTTCCTGTCGTCCTTGTTCTGTCAACACCCACGGAAGATTCTGCCAAGGAGGAAGATGACGCACATGTTGTTGATGCCCACATGCAAGTTTAGCCACATAATGTTGCTCCTCACCCAAATGAAATTCCACAATGGCTTGTTGCATTTCGATCATCATATTCACAATAATTGCTAAGAGTTTAGCGAAATTTCGAAAAAGTACACTACATTCTCCGCTATACTGCATTCAATCCAAAATTTTATAAGAGCATCAATATGCGCGTACTTGTTGTGATGGATCCCATCGAAAGTGTAAACCTGAAAAAAGACTCAACAATGGCAATGTTATGGGCGGCTGCACGTCGAGGGCATGAGTTAGGCTATGCATTACAACAAGATTTGTATATTGATCAGGGCAAAGCATTTGGTTTGATTTCACCTCTTCAGGTTTTTCAAGATTACGATCACTATTATGAGTTAGGTGAAAAAGCCAAAGAGTCACTTGCAGCTTATGATGTGGTATTGATGCGTAAAGATCCGCCTTTTGACATGAACTTTGTTTATACCACTTATATTTTGGAACAGGCAGAGCGTGAAGGGGTGTGGATTATTAACAAACCACAAAGTTTGCGTGATTGTAATGAAAAACTATTTGCGACCCAATTCCCAGATCTACAAGTACCCACTTTAGTGACCTCACAACAAAGTTTGATTCGTGAATTCCTAAAAGAACATGGTGACGTTATTGTTAAGCCACTAGATGGTATGGGCGGAATGGGGATCTTCCGTTTATATCAAGATGGCGTCAATATTGGCTCAACCATTGAAATTTTAACTGAAAATGGCACACAACCGATTATGGCACAACGTTATATCCCTGAAATTGTGGATGGTGATAAACGTATTTTGATGATTAATGGTGAGCCGGTACCTTATTGCTTGGCTCGTATTCCTCAAAATGGTGAGGTGCGAGGGAATTTGGCAGCGGGCGGTTTGGGTGAAGCTCGTCCATTGACTGAAAATGACAAAGCCATCGCAGCCAAAGTTGGACCATTCTTAAAAGCAAAAGGCTTGGTTTTTGTCGGATTAGATGTGATTGGAAATTATGTCACTGAAATCAATGTCACCAGTCCAACCTGTATTCGCGAAATTGATGATCAATTTGGTACTTCAATTGCAGATGATTTGTTTGATGTGCTAGAAGCAGGTCACTCAGCTTAATTTAAGCTGGGATACTGCATTCTAAATCTCAACTAAAAAATAGAGTCGTGCATGGCTCTATTTTTTGCTGTCGATTGGCTATAAAAATGATAAATCATCGAGAAATATAAAAAAATAACGTTTAATTCCACTTTTTTTAACAGATTAATGATAAAAGTAGTTTAAACTTTCAAATCAGTAGAAAAAAACAATGAAAGGCTTGGTGAAAAAAAGTAAATAAACTTTTCCCCATAGCGGATTGTGATTACAATTGGTTGTTTAAGACATTCGTTAATATTTATTTTTGCATTGAAGAATTAGACCGTGACCGAACCCCAGCAAAGCACACCTAAACACATCATGATGATGGCGGCAGGTACAGGTGGACATGTATTCCCTGCACTGGCAGTTGCAAAAGAATTGCAACAGCAAGGCAGCCAAGTGTCTTGGTTGGCGACTCCGACAGGTATGGAAAATCGACTTTTAAAACAACATGATATTCCAATCTATCAAATTGATATTCAAGGTGTACGTGGCAATGGAATTGTACGTAAATTAGCTGCACCATTTAAGATTTTAAAAGCAACTTTGAGCGCGATGCGCTATATGAAACAGCTCAATGTTGATGCAGTGGCTGGTTTTGGCGGTTATGTTGCGGGGCCAGGCGGTTTGGCTGCGCGTTTGTTGGGTATTCCTGTAATTATTCACGAACAAAATGCAGTGGCAGGCTTTACCAATACTCAACTTTCAAGAATTGCTAAAAAGGTCTGCGAGGCTTTTCCAGATACTTTTCCGAAAAGTGAAAAAATTGTGACGACAGGTAATCCTGTACGGGCAGAAATTACCGCAATTTATAATCCTTCTTTTCGTTATAAAGAACGCGAAAATGCGACTGAACCCTTACATATTTTAATTGTTGGTGGTTCTTTGGGTGCGCAAGCCTTGAATGAGTGTGTCCCTCAAGCCTTAAAACAATTTGATGTTCCATTAAAAGTGTTTCATCAATGTGGGCAAAACAAGCAAGAGATCACACAGGCTTTATATGCGGATGCACCTGAAAATATACAGGTTGAAGTTCAGCCATTTATTGAAGATATGGCATTGGCCTATAGCAACGCAGATTTAATTATTTGTCGTGCAGGTGCATTGACGGTCACTGAAGTGGCGACTGCTGGTGTGGCGGCTGTATTTGTGCCATTACCAAGTGCGGTAGATGATCACCAAACTGCCAATGCAAGATTTTTGGAGAAAACAGGTGCTGCGAAAATCTGTCCGCAGCAGAGCATGACTCCAGATTCATTAAAGGATTTATTAACACCGTTGATGAACCGCCAATTATTAATGGAAATGGCGGTAAAAGCTCGTCAACAAGCTCAACCAGATGCAACACAACGTGTGGTTGGTTTAATTCAAGATTTGTAAGTTAGAGTTGATTATGTCTCCAACAAGCCCTGCTGATAAAGCAAAAAACCTAATTAAAATTCCAGAGATGCGCCGTATTAAACATATCCATTTTGTGGGTGTCGGTGGTGCTGGAATGTGTGGTATTGCAGAAGTATTGAAAAACCAAGGCTATAAGGTTTCTGGTTCTGACATTAAGGCATCAAAAACGACGGCTCAACTTGAAGAAAATGGAATTAAAGTTTTTATTGGACATACTGCAGACAATATTAAAGGTGCAAATGTACTGGTTGTCTCTACTGCAATCGACCCTGAAAATTTAGAAGTAAAAGCAGCAATTGAAAACCGTATACCGGTAGTTCGTCGTGCAGAAATGTTGGGTGAATTGATGCGTTACCGTCATGGTATCGCTGTTGCAGGAACCCATGGTAAAACCACGACAACCAGTTTAGTGACCTGCATGCTGGCAGAAGAAAACATGGATCCAACTTATGTGATCGGTGGTCTGTTAAATCGTACGGGTGTTAACGCAGCTTTGGGTGCCAGTCGTTTTATTGTCGCTGAAGCAGACGAATCAGATGCGTCATTCTTACATCTAGAGCCTATGGCGGCCATTGTCACCAATATTGATGCAGATCATATGGATACCTATGGGGGTAGTTTTGATGTACTCAAAGACACCTTTATTAAGTTCTTACAGAAAATGCCGTTCTATGGCTTGGCTGTAGTCTGTGGTGATGATGCCAATATTCGTGAAATCATGCCACGTATTGGTCGTCCAGTATTGACCTATGGTTTTAATGAAGACAATGACATTCGAGCAATTGATGTTGAACAAGTCGGTATGCAGTCAAGCTTTACCGTATTACGTAAAGGTCGTGAGCCATTACGTTTAACTATCAATCTTCCGGGGTTACATAATATTCTAAACGCATTGGCTGCTATTGGTATTGCAACGGATGAAGGTGTGTCTGATGCTGCGATTGCACGTGCCTTAGAAAGCTTTAGTGGTGTAGGTCGTCGTTTCCAAGTTCAAGGTGAGTTTGAATTGGATGAAGGTACTGTAAAACTGGTTGATGATTATGGTCATCACCCGAAAGAAGTTGAAGCAACCATTAAAGCTGCACGTGCCAGCCATCCAGATCGCCGTTTAGTAATGATGTTTCAGCCACACCGTTATAGTCGTACTCGTGACTGTTTTGATGATTTTGTAGATGTGTTGTCACAAGTCGATCAATTATTATTGTTAGAAGTATATCCTGCAGGTGAGAAACCGATTGTTGGTGCAGATAGTCGTTCTTTAGCGAGGAGTATTCGTTTGCGTGGGGAAGTTGAACCGATTTTGATTGATCCAGTGGAAGGTAATTTACAGAACGCGATACAAAAAGTGTTACAAGCGAATGACTTGTTATTAACACAAGGTGCGGGTAACGTGGGAGCAATTTCTGTAGAATTGGCTCAAAATCAACTGTATTTAAAATAATTGATTTGGTTTTGTTTAAACTTGGATTTAAATAAAGCCTAGAAATTAAATTGACTAACTTATAAGTTTAAGGATTTAAACGTGTCAAATGCTTCTAAATTCGGCAAAGTAGCGGTGTTGCTTGGTGGGAAATCTGCTGAGCGTATGGTGTCATTAGATAGTGGTAAAGCTGTTTTAGAAGCATTATTACGTTCGGGGGTGAATGCGGAAGGCTTTGATCCACAAGAGCGTAGTGTGACGGAACTTGTAGGTTATGATCGTGCATTTATTGTGTTGCATGGTCGTGGTGGTGAAGATGGTCAAATCCAAGGCGTATTAGAATGGATGAATGTACCGTATACAGGTACAGGTGTTCAGGGCTCCGCTATTGGGATGGACAAAGTTAAAACCAAACAAATTTGGCAAGGTTCAGATTTACCGACGGCACCCTATCGTATTATTTCTAAAGATTCTGATTTAAATGAAGTGATTGAAAGCCTTGGTTTACCGCTAATCATTAAGCCTGTACATGAAGGTTCTAGTGTAGGTATGAGTAAGGTTGAAAAAGCTGAAGATCTTACTGCTGCAATTGAAAAAGCCACAATACATGATGCAGTTGTGATGGCGGAAAAATGGATCACGGGGCGGGAATATACTATTTCTTTCCTTAATGGTTTGCCACTGCCAGTCATTCGTTTGCAACCACCTGCTGATGTTGCATTTTATGACTATGAAGCAAAATATAACCGTAATGACGTGGAATATGGTATTCCATGTGGTTTAAGTGAGTCAGAAGAAAAGAACTTACAGGAATTGTGTTTACGCGCTTTCCAAGCAGTTGGTGCTAGTGGTTGGGGGCGGATTGATGCGATGTTAGATGAACAAGGTAATTTCTGGTTATTAGAAGTAAATACTGTACCAGGTATGACCAGTCACTCGCTTGTTCCTAAAGCTGCAAAAGCTGTAGGTTATAGTTTTGATGAACTGTGTGTTGCGATTTTAGCGCAAACACTCACGGAACAAGCACACTAAGTTTATGGCTCAACTTCCTGCTTCGATGCGTCGCAAACGTGCGGCAATTACATCAATACACGATAGGCCGCCAACACGTCAGGAAAAGCTTCTCAACGTGGGGAGCTGGTTGCTTATGGTTATTGCTATGGCTGTGTTATTTGCAGGAATCTATGGTCTGTATAAAGTGATTACTGATGCTCGGGTAGCCACCCTTCAAGTGGTAGGTACTACCTCATCGGTAGAGTCACAAGCGATTACACAACATTTGTCACCTGTTGTTAAGAATAATTATTTCACCTCGGATTTAGAACAGATTCGAGATAAAGCACTTGAAGTATCATGGGTGGATCGTGTCGTGGTTTCTCGAGCATGGCCAAATGGTATTCGCGTGCGAATTATGCCACGTCATGCAATCGCACGTTGGGGAACCGGGCGATTACTCAGTGATGCTGGAGATGTCTACTCAGAAGCGGTGGCGAAGAATTATTCAAACCTGCCATTGCTTCATGGGCCACTCAGCCAATCCAAAGTCATGATGCGTCGCTATAATGAAATTAATCAATTATTTCACCCAGTCAATTTACGGTTAAAAGAGCTTTATCTTACTGAACGTATGACTTGGTTTATGCAGTTTGATTCAGGGCTACGGGTGATTGTAGATCAAGATCAGACCATGAGTAAGCTACAACGTTTAAGTCACTTGGCTCAAACAGATTTGCAACCAGCTTGGTCGAATATATCCGCAATTGATTTGCGCTATCGAAATGGTTTGGCAATTCAATGGAGAAATTCTATTTCGCCAAAGATTGTGAATGGTCAGTTTGTTGTAACCAGTAATGACATAAGCGTTGCAGGTGGGATGGTTGCACAGCCATAATACGTGGCTTGAAAAAGAGGCATATAGCCAAACATAAACAATGAAGATAATGGTAGCAAAGTGATGAATGAAGCTGTTCCCTCAGTTGTTGCAATTGACATTGGGACACATAAAGTTTCAGTACTGATTGGTAAAGTACATGCCCCTGATAATATTCAGGTTATTGGCATGGCAAGCGCACGCAATAAAGGAATGAATAAAGGCAAAATTGTGAGCCTTGATAAAGTCACAAATGCAATTAAACAAGCCGTTCAAGAAGCTGAAGATATGGCTGAGTGTCGTATTCATTCAGCTTGGGTTTCAATTCCAAGCACCGAATTACAAAGCCATTATGCGATTGGTCGTACGCCGATTTCAAATTCAGAACATACCATTACTACAACTGAAATGGTGCGTGCATTAGAGCTTGCTAAAGCCAGCCATATGACAGCCGATCATTACTTAGCAAGTGCAGTACCTTTAGGTTTTGAGCTGGATGATTCGAGTGAGTGGGTGCAGAACCCAATCAATTTATCTGCCAATAGTATGACAGCCCATTATCAATTGATGATGATGCCAATCAGTACCATGCAGAACTTGGATCGTGCAATGAAAGGTGCCAATATTTCGGTTGAAAAAATGGTGGTGTCTTGTTTAGCAACTGCAGAAGGCAGTTTGCTTAAAGATGAAAAGGAATATGGCGTTTGTTTGCTCGATATCGGTGCTGGAACGACCAATATTGCGGTCTATATTGAAGGGCATTTGGCATTAGCCCATACCATTCAATGTGGCGGTGAAAATGTCACACGTGATATTGCAACTGTGCTGCAAACCACAACTGAAGAAGCTGAACGGATTAAGTTACTGCATGGTTGTGTCGATATTCATCAAGTCAAACCAGATCATATGATTCAGTTTGAGGCAATTGATGGCCCACAAACCATTAGTCGTATTGAGTTGACTGAAATTATTATCGCACGTTATGAAGATATCTTAAGTAAAGTACGATACGAATTAGAACAACGTAGTGCACTACAAAGTTTGTATCATGGTGTAGTACTGACAGGTGATGTTTGTCAGATTGAAGGCATGGTGACATTGGCTCGTCGTATGTTGGGTATCTCTGCACACTTAGGCAATCCACCATTACAAGTGGTGACCGATGATCAGAATTTACCATCTTTACGTCGTTCAATGTATGCTACGGCAGCAGGGCTACTATTGTTTAGTCAAAGTGACATGCAAGAGGCGATTGAAGAGCCTGAAGTTCAAGGTGGAAGACCATTCTTTGATCGGATTGTGAATGGTTGGAATGCCTTAAATAACAAATTAAAAGGTATTTTTTAGGTGTGGTTTTTTGGGGAATATTGTTAGGAAGTTGTAAGTGTTCTGTCCAATACTTGACAAGCTCTGCAATGAACAGCATCCTAAAAACAATTTTTATTATTGAAGATCAAGGCAGTATACGGGCTTAAGTGACTGCCAAATTATATTAGGAAATCTAAAGGTCATGGCCTCATTTGAATTTTTAGACGATGGACAAACCGATAACAACGGTCAAGCCCGTTTTACTGTGTTTGGTGTTGGTGGCGGCGGTGGTAATGCTGTACAACACATGGTGCAATCTGACATTAAAGGTGTGAAATTTGTTTGTGCAAATACAGACAAGCAAGCCCTTGATCGAATGAATGCTCCTTTCAAAATGCAACTTGGTGAGCAAAGCACACGTGGTTTGGGTGCTGGTGCCAATCCAGATGTAGGTCAAATTGCCGCTGAAGAAAGTCGTGAGCAAATCCGTCAACACCTTGAAGGTGCGGATATGGTGTTTGTGACTGCTGGAATGGGCGGTGGTACAGGTACAGGTGCTGCACCAGTTGTTGCTGAGATTGCTCAAGAAATGGGCATTCTTACTGTGGGTGTGGTGACAACGCCATTTAACTTTGAAGGTCGTCGTCGTCAACGTTCGGCTGAAAAAGGCATTGAAGCATTAGAACAACATGTTGATTCTTTAATTATTATACCGAACCAACGTTTACTCAGCGTTTATGGTGACATCTCTATGCAAGATGCTTACCGTAAAGCAGATGACGTATTGCTGAATGCAGTACGTAGTATTTTTGATCTAGTTGTTCGTCCGGGTCACATTAACCTTGACTTTGCTGACTTGAAAACTGCGATGAGTACACGTGGTTATGCGATGATGGGTGAAGGCAAGAGTAGCGGTCCAGACCGTGCTGAAGAAGCTGCACGGTTGGCGATCCGTAGTCCGTTATTGGATAATGTAAATATCATGAATGCTAAAGGAGTGTTGATTAACATCACTGGCGGCGCTGATGTGACTTTACGTGAAACCGAAGTGATTACAGATGTTGTGAACCAGATTGTTGACCTTGAAGAAGGTGAAGTGTTCTTTGGTACGGTATTTGATCCAGATGCGCGCGATGAAATTCGTGTCACTGTGATTGCAACAGGTTTAACACGTAATGCCAGTGATGCCACTGAAGCAAAACGTAGAACCCATATCAGTAACGTTGCGCAGTCATATAGCCAACAAGCCAGCCACAGCACTGTTGTTGATGAAGATGATGTTCCGGCGATTAATAAACGTCAAGAAGACGGTGCACCTGTTGCAGCACCAAGTTCAAGTGGTCGTTCTACGCCAATGAGTATTCAAGATTATTTGAAAAATCAACAGCGTAAATAATTGATAATTATTAAAAATAATTAAGATTAACGAAAAAGGTAGTGAGATTCATTACCTTTTTTGTTTTTTATCAATGGCTAAATGTGCTAACGTATAGCGGATTTGAGAATGAAGACCGAATTAGCATGTTGAAACAACGTACCCTGAAGCGAGTCGTTAAAGCGAGTGGCATCGGACTACATAGCGGACAAAAAGTCATGATTAACTTTTTGCCACATGTGGCGGACGGGGGTATTGTATTTCGCCGTATCGATTTAAATCCACCTGTAGATCTTCCAGCAGATGCAATGCTAATTCAAGAAGCATTCATGTGTTCTAATTTGGTCAGCCATGAAACTAAAGTTGGAACCATTGAACATGTGACCAGTGCAATTGCAGGTTTAGGTATAGATAACCTGATTATAGAAGTATCTGCTTCTGAAATACCGATTATGGACGGTAGTGCAGGCCCATTCATATATTTACTTATGCAGGGTGAATTAGTCGAACAGGATGCACCGAAAAAATTTATTCGGATTCTCAAACCTGTTGAAGCATTGATTGAAGATAAACGCGCGATTTTTACCCCACACGATGGTTTTCAAATTAATTTTACCATTGACTTTGATCACCCAGCCTTTGCAAAAGAATATCAGTCAGCAACCATTGATTTTTCTACAGAAACTTTTGTTTATGAAGTGAGTGGTGCACGTACTTTTGGTTTCATGAAAGATTTAGATTATTTAAAAGCCAATAATCTGGCGCTAGGTGCAAGTTTAGATAATGCTGTCGGTTTAGATGATACTGGCGTAGTCAATGAAGAAGGTCTACGTTTTGCCGATGAGTTTGTTCGCCATAAAATTTTGGATGCTGTGGGTGATTTGTACCTACTTGGGCATCAAATCATTGCCAAATTCGATGGCTATAAATCGGGTCATGCACTTAACAATCAGCTTTTACGCAATGTTAAAAGCGATCCAAGCAGCTATGAAATTGTAACATTTGATGACGAGAAGCTGTGCCCAATTCATTTTGTCAACGTGACATAAGTCTTTGTCTTTTAGGCATTGTGTTATAATGTAACAATGAAAAGTGTGATATTTATCATATTTTGATCAGTTTTAACCTTAATTTAATCTAATCAGTTTACTTTTTATTGCTTGCCAAACGTAGTAAAGCTTGGCTAAGCTTAGGGTCGCTCACAAAACTAGCGGCATTTTGTAACATTTCAGATGTTGCAGGTTGTATGCTTCTTACAGTTTTATGGGATTGTAGGGGTGTTTCAGTATTGCTGTTTTGAATACGTAAACGAACTTGCAGTTTTTGTAAATCACGAAGTTCGTTGATTTGTGATAATTGAGAAATATACTGTTTTTGAAGATAACCGAGTTGACTAATCATGGCTTGATTTTCACCGGTGATGGTCAAAATACCGTATTGATAACAGACAACTCGCCAATCCTCAGGTTGAGGGAGTAGCGGTTGAATTAATTTAGTAAGTTTTTGCCATTCGGCAACTTGCTTTGTAAGAAACGATAAGTTTCCTGTTTTTAAGTGTTGTCTTGTTGGTTGAAAGACGTTTTTTGGTTCAGACATACATGGTTCCTACATATTTATGTCCTATCTTAAGCGTTCATTTTGATAGATATCAAGGATGAGATCACTCAAGAAACTTGACTAAGAACAGTTAAAGAGGTTTTTATGCATACGCGACGTATTTTATTGGCTTTTACTTTAGCAGCTTCCGCTGCAACTGCTGCATTTGCAGACTTGGTTCAATCACCAGATCGTTTAGAACAATTATCAAAGACTTTATCACAAGGCTCTTACAATCCAGATGATTTAGATCTTCCTGCTTCAGCAAAGATGAATATTACTTTGCGTAGCAAAGATGTACCAATCGAGTTAAACAATGCAAGTATCGCTAAAAAATACGGTTCTAGCTCAAACTCTGCTTCTCGTTATACTGCAAACTCTCCATATTCTTGGTTAGTCACTCATCCTCTGCCGGATATGAAGCGCGTAAGCTCTGACTTCGGTGGTCGCACAATGGGTGGTCGTGCCGAACATCATTCTGGTTTAGATCTTTCAGCGCCAAGTGGTACACCAATTTATGCAACAGGTCCTGGTATTGTCACCAAGTCTGGTTGGGGTACGGGTTATGGTCAATATGTAGAAATCAACCATGGCAATGGCTATATCACGCGTTATGCACACGCTTCACGTCTAATTGCACGTGTAGGTGATCAAGTTAAGGCAGGTGAACATATTGCCAACGTGGGTTGTACTGGTCGTTGTACTGGTCCACATTTACATTATGAAGTAGTGAAAGATGGTCAACGTAAAAATCCATCTTCTTACTTAGCAATGTTACCATAACCTTAACCCTTTCATTGTTGAAGGTATGACTGATGCTCTGTATGCATGGTTGAATTCGTAGTCGCGATGAATTAAATACTGTATTCAGACTATCATCAAATAAAAAATATTTTGTATAAAAAACCGCCTTTATTGGCGGTTTTTTGTTATTTTAAGTGTCAATTAGTCAACAACTATTTAGTTGCTAAATAATCCTCACAATCTGCATTTGGCTGTAACGATAACTTAACATGCCCAAAACATGATACATATAATATATAGAAAACTATTCAAGGAGTAAGTGGGAAATGGCGTATTATGGTGATAGCGACGCTCAGGAAACACAAGAATGGCAAGACGCCTTTGATTCAGTGCTCCAGCATATGGGCACTGATCGTGCTGCGTTTTTATTAGAAAAATTATATCAACAAGCAATTTCGAAGCATGTACCTATTCAGCGTCTAAATACCCCTTATTTAAATACCATTCCAGTAGAAGAATCTCCAGCGATGCCAGGCGACCAAGATATGGAGCGTCGTATTAGAGCATTAATTCGTTGGAATGCTTTGGCAATGGTTTTACGTGCCAATAAAACAGGTGATGACTTAGGTGGTCACTTGGCAAGTTTCGCGTCTTCAGCGACCCTATATGATGTCGGTTTTAATCATTTCTTCCGTGCCAATAGCGATAGCTTTGGTGGCGATATGATCTATTACCAAGGTCATTGTGCACCAGGTATTTACGCACGTTCATTTTTAGAAGGTCGTTTGACCGAAGATCAGTTGAGTAATTTCCGTCGTGAAGTGGGTGGTCAGGGACTTTCAAGTTACCCGCATCCTTATTTAATGCCTGATTATTGGCAGTTTCCAACCGTATCGATGGGCCTTGGTCCAATCATGTCAATTTATCAAGCACATATTCAAAAATACTTGATGAATCGTGGTTTGATTAAAGAAGAGAACCGTAAGGTTTGGGCGTATCTTGGCGATGGTGAAATGGATGAACCAGAAAGTTTAGGTGCAATCTCGCTTGCGGGTCGTGAAAAATTAGACAATTTAATCTGGGTAGTGAACTGTAACTTACAGCGTCTAGATGGTCCAGTTCGTGGTAATGGTAAAATTATCCAAGAGCTGGAGTCACTATTCCGTGGTGCAGGTTGGCGTGTGATTAAAGTCGTATGGGGTCGTCATTGGGATCCTTTGCTTGACAAAGATACATCAGGTGCTTTGAAAGCCCGTATGGATGAAACGCTAGATGGTGAATACCAACGCTACCAAGTAAAAGGTGGTGCTTATACCCGTGAAAAATTCTTTGGTAAATACCCAGAAGCGGCGGAATTGGTAAAAGGCTTAAGCGATGAAGATATTGATAATCTGAATCGCGGTGGTCATGACCCATACAAAGTATATGCTGCGTATGCCGCAGCAATGACCAGCAATGGTCAACCGACTGTAATCTTGGCGAAAACTGTCAAAGGTTATGGTTTGTCTGACGAAATTGAAGCTGTCAACAAAACCCACCAAATCAAGAAAATGCAACACGATTCATTGAAATATGTACGTGACCGTTTTAATTTACCATTCTCTGATGAGCAACTCGAAGAGCTTCCATTTTATCGTCCAGGTGAAAACTCACCTGAATTGAAATATATGAAAGCACGTCGTGAAGCTTTAGGTGGTTATTTGCCTGCACGTCGTAAAGACAGCGAAGTATTGGCGATTCCTGAGATTTCAGTATTTGATGGTGTACTTAAAGGCAGTGGTGGTAAAGAGCAATCAACTACGATGGTTATGGTGCGCTTGATTGCAGCTTTGTTAAAAGAAAAAGCCATTAAAGATCGTGTTGTGCCTATCGTGCCTGATGAAGCACGTACTTTCGGTTTAGAAGGTATGTTCCGTCAGTTGGGTATCTATGCTGCGCATGGACAAAACTATACCCCAGAAGACCAAGAACAGCTCATGAACTATCGTGAAGCAAAAGATGGTCACATGTTGCAAGAAGGGATCAATGAAGCAGGTGCAATGAGCGCTTGGTCAGCATTGGGTACCAGTTATTCAACCAATAACTTACCAATGATTCCGATGTATATGTATTACTCAATGTTTGGTTTCCAACGTATTGGGGATATTGCATGGGCAGCAGGTGACTCTCAGGCACAAGGCTTCTTGTGTGGTGCAACAGCTGGTCGTACAACATTAAATGGTGAAGGTTTACAACACCAAGATGGTCATTCTCATATCTTGGCAGGTACGATTCCAAACTGTGTAGCTTATGATCCTTGCTTTGGTTATGAGTTAGCCGTGATTGTGCATGATGGTTTACAACGTATGTATGTGAATCAGGAACGTGTGTTCTACTACTTGACTCTCATGAATGAAAATTATGATCAACCGGCATTGCCTGAAGGTGCTGAAGAAGGCATCAAACGTGGTATGTACTTGTTCAATAAAGATGAAAAAGCCACAGTTCAGTTATTGGGTTCAGGCGTGATTCTGCGTGAAGTGATTAAAGCTGGGCAAATTTTACGTGATGAATACCAAATCCATTCCAATGTATGGAGTGTAACAAGCTTTAATGAGTTGGCACGTGATGGTATGGCTGTTGAAGAATACAATCGCCTGCATCCACTTGAAGACGGTAAAGAGTCTTGGGTTTCTCAGCAATTACGTGACACGGATGGTATTGTTGTTTCAGCAACAGATCATATGCGTGCGTATAGCGAACAGATCCGCGCTTACCTTCCAGATAGCCGTCCATACGTAACTTTAGGTACAGATGGTTATGGCCGTTCAGATACACGCAGTAATTTACGTAGTTACTTTGGTGTAGATGCAGCACATATTGTGGTTGCAACATTGAAAAAACTTGCAGATGAAGGTGAAGTTGATCCACGATTAGTCAAAGATGCAATCTCTTCATTTGAACTTGATGTTGATCGTCCAGTTGCATGGTTACCGCAAGCGCATCCATCTGTACAAGAAGTTGCTGCTTATACTGAAGTGACAGAGGAGAAATAATGATGCAAGTTAAAACTCCTGATATTGGCGTTGATAAGGCCACTGTTGCAGAAATCTTGGTGAAAGTAGGGGATACCATCGCTGTTGATGACAGTATCGTTCTACTTGAGTCAGACAAAGCCTCTGTTGAAGTGCCAAGCACTTCAGCAGGTGTGGTTAAAAGTATTGCCGTTACGGAAGGTGATGAAGTTTCAGAAGGTGCTGTATTGATCGAAGTTGAATCTGCGGATGCAACAGAGACAGAAACACCCGCACAGCCTGCTCAAGAAGCTGCAAAAACTGAACCTGCTGTAGAAACTAAAGTTGAATCTGTGGCGCCTGCTGCATCTGCGACAGCTTCATCTCAAACAGTTGAAGTTCAAGTGCCAGATATTGGTGTTGAAAAAGCTTTGGTCGGCGAAGTTCTGGTTAAAGTGGGCGACGAAATTGCGGTAGATGACAGTATCGTTGTAGTGGAATCGGATAAAGCAACGGTTGAAGTTCCAAGTACCGTTGCCGGCACGGTTGAAAGTGTTGTGGTTAAAGAAGGCGATAATGTTAAAGAGGGTGTGGTGCTGATTACAGTGAAAACTGTAGGCGCTGCAACGACTTCATCGGCAGCGCCTGCTGAAGCACCTCAACAAACATCAGCAACACCGACTCAAACTGCTGCACCAGAAGCATCAGCGCCAGCCCAATCGGGTAAAGTTGAAGTTGCTGTTCCTGATCTTGGTGTAGATAAGGCAACAATTTCTGAAATCTTGGTGAGCGTAGGCGATCAAGTTGAAAAAGACCAAAGCCTTTGCGTTGCGGAGTCAGATAAAGCCTCTGTAGAAGTGCCAAGTACGGTTGCAGGTACGGTGACGGCGATCCATGTGGAATTGAATCAGTCTGTGAGTCAGGGCACTGCTTTGGTGACGATTGAAGCACAAGGTCAAACTGCACCAGCACCACAAGAAAAGCCAGCTGCTCAAGCAGTACAAACTGCATCAACACCAGTCGCAAAAACGGCAACATCAGCGCCAAAAGCTGAAGTAGCAGTTGCTCAAGCGGGTACTGAAAAGTTATCTAAAGCGCAACAAGCTGAAAATGCTAAAGTTTACGCTGGTCCTGCAGTGCGTAAGCTTGCGCGTGAACTGGGTGTGGTTTTATCACAAGTCGAGGCCTCTGGCCCTCATGAACGTGTGATGAAGGATGATGTTTTTGCTTTTGTTAAAGCCAAATTGACTGCTCCACAAGCAGCAGCTCAAACATCTGCTACGCCAGTCGTTTCAGGTTTGCCTGCATTACCAGATTTCAGTGCATTTGGTGGTAGTGAAATTGCGCCAATGACGCGTTTACAGCAAGTGTCTGTACCGCAATTGTCATTAAATAATTTTATTCCACAAGTGACACAATTTGATTTAGCCGATATTACTGAGCTAGAAGCTTGGCGCAGTGAGCTAAAAGGGAAATTTAAGCAAGATGGTATTAGCTTAACGATCCTTGCCTTTATTGCAAAAGCGGTGGCGTTCCTACTCAAAGAAGAGCCTTATTTCGCGGGTCACTTGGCAGATGATCAAAAGTCTGTGCTGTTGCGCAAAGAAATTCATATGGGCATCGCTGTGGCGACACCAGATGGTTTAACTGTTCCAGTATTGCGTAATCCTGATCAAAAATCGATTAAGCAAATTGCTATTGAATTGGGAGAGCTGAGTAAGAAAGCACGTGATAAGAAACTTTCTCCGAAGGACTTACAAGGTGCAAACTTTACCATTACCAGCCTAGGTTCAATTGGCGGTACTGCATTTACACCATTGGTGAACTGGCCTCAAGTTGCGATTTTGGGTATTTCACCTGCAACGATGCAACCAGTATGGAATGGCTCAGGCTTTGATCCAAAACTGATGTTGCCATTGTCATTGTCTTATGACCATCGTGTGATTAATGGTGCAGATGCTGCGCGATTTACCAATAAATTGACCAAGTTGTTATCAGATATTCGTAACATCTTGCTTTAAGTTTTAAATCATAGAAGACCTCGCTTTAGGCGAGGTTTTTTATGCATCTAATTTTGTTTTATCAATAATTTTCGAACCTGCTTTAAAGTTATCATTCAATATCGTCAATCTGTCAAAAAACTCAGGCACAAGAATATAATTTCTCTTAATTAATATTTTTTATTAAATCAATTATATGAAAAACCAATTATCTGATTATAAAAAAGCGTGCAATGCCACACCTTACATTCAAAGTTTAAATACTATTGCGTAGGCGATGCTTCACTTTTGGTAGGGGGATGTCAAACCTTGCGCTGCAAACAAAGCTATGCTTTGTTTTTGCTCATGTAGGGTGAGGGATACGTCCGTCCTGTACCCCCGGCCAACGGCGACATTCATGTCGCCCCACAATAGGATAACCATCTAGGGTTCAAAATTAGTGAGGAACGAAATTGAATTTATTCTATGCGGGTATTAAAAATGCTTCGGTACGATATTTTTTGAAGTTTATCTAAGCCTTAAATTTTTTAATTTTTAAAAATTGAAAATGATCGATAAAGCGTTGTAGAATAGCTGTACTTCATTGGGGAGTAGCCGCTGTTTGTCATCTGCGAGATGATAAATGGGTGATGATCAACATAATTACTCAACAGAGTATGGTCATCATAGCAAAGAACCAATTTAGCTGAAGGTGTTTACTCAGCTATCTTTTGTTGGCAAGACCTTTGATTTATCACTCCGCGTTGAATAGGCAACTATTCATATTGGCTAGCAGGAGGGATAAGTCATCGGTAAATATTGCTAGCCAGAGACTTTGAAATGTTAAATGCCTTCCTCATCTCTTTAGTGGTTGTCGCTTTATCCGAAATGGGCGATAAAACACAACTACTCGCATTACTTCTTGCTGCACGTTTTCGTAAACCTATTCCGATTTTAATTGCAATTTTATTGGCAACTATTGTCAATCATGGTGTATCGGCTGTGCTTGGTCAGTGGATTACCACGGTCCTTAGCCCGACAGTTTTACTTTGGATTGTATCACTTGGCTTTATTGGTATGGCTGGGTGGATGCTGATTCCAGATGAATTGGATGATGAATCTGAAAGTATTAATAAATGGCAAAAATATGGGGTCTTTGGTGCAACCTTTGTATTATTCTTCCTTGCAGAAATTGGCGATAAAACTCAAATCGCCACAGTGGCACTTGCTGCACGCTTTGACAGCATCGGTTGGGTAACCCTAGGGACCACATTGGGGATTATGTTGGTCAATGCACCTGCTGTATTTATTGGCAATAAATTGGCGGATAAATTACCTATTGCGTTGATTCATAAAATTGGAGCTGCAATCTTCTTTATTATTGGTGTCGCGGCTTTAGTTCAGCATTACTTTTTTTAAGCTCAATTCTCCTAGCTGATTGAACATCAATAAAGTCATCTATTTTTAAAGCTGAAAACCCAACTTAATGTTGGGTTTTTTACTATTTTGAGAATGATGACACAAATAATCTTTAAACTTAGGTTGTAGATTTATTGTAACTTTGAAGAAAACCTTATATGTTGTATGGGATAACTAAAGATTTATTTTAAAAAAGGTTTTGGGGTTTCTGGTATGGCTTTAGATCGCACCACATCGCAAGTTTTGTTTGATAATGGCACTCATAAATGTATAAGTTTTACCAGTTTGGTGAAAGGTGAAGGTGTACAAGCCAATCAGTTTCTTATTTTAAATAATGAACGTGCAGCAGTATTAGATCCCGGCGGTGATTTGACCTATGTGCCACTGACCATGGAGCTTAATAAATACACCCGATTACAAAATCTAGACTATGTCATGGCATCTCACCAAGATCCCGACATCATTACTTCTATGCCACGTTGGTTGGTCTATACCGATGCCAAAGTGGTCGCATCTAAATTATGGGCACGCTTTTTACCTCATTTAAATTCCGCATTTATGAGTGATCGTATGAAAGGGGGCTGGTTAGAGCGTCTGATCGAATTGCCTGACCAAGGAGGCTCTATTCCATTGGGAGAAACACGCATTATCGTAGTTCCTGCGCATTTCCTACATTCCGTTGGAAATTTCCAGTTTTACGATCCAATTTCAAAAATTTTATTCTCAGGTGATATGGGGGCATCGATTGTTGATGATGCATCGAAACCAATTGAAGATTTTGCAATGCACATTCCAACCATGCATGGTTTTCATCAGCGCTATATGTGTACCAATCGGGTGATCCGTTTATGGGTGAAAATGGTACGTCAAATGGATATTGAAATGATTGTGCCACAACATGGTAAGCCGTTTATTGGTAAAGAGATGATTCATCAGTTTTTAGACTGGATCGAAAATTTACAATGTGGTGTCGATTTGATGGATGAGTCCGTGTTTACCTGTCCGCAATAAAAAATTCAAAAAATATATTGAGTTTGAGTGCGACTTTTTTTAGGATTTTCTTGCCAAAATTTTAAATTGATAACGAGAATCTTAAAAAAATGTTGTTACAAATATCAGCACAGGATGCGTGCTTAAGTTGCGGGGCGTGTTGCGCCTTTTTCCGAGTCTCATTTTATTGGGCAGAAGGAGAAGCCATGCCAGCAGATTATGTCGAACCTTTGACAGCAGTGTATTCTTGTATGCAGGGCACCAATCAAAAGCAACCGCGTTGTGTGGCATTAAAAGGTGAGATTGGACAGCAAGTCAGCTGTAGTATGTATGAACAACGGAGTTCTTCATGCAAACAGGTACATGCTGGTGATTCTCAATGTGCAAAAGCAAGACAAGGCTATGGTTTGATTCCGCTGATCGAAATCGAGGTTGCTACCCCCAGCAATGATGAAGACTTTGATCAGGTATGTTAAAACTTAAGTGGAAAAATTTAGGATAGAAGAATGTTTATATTCAGTATTCTACGTGGTAAAGAGTGGATTAATCTGAATAATCAACCAGTGTAAAAGTCAGCTGTTGCGCTGTTAAATACTGTCGAGCTCCTCCCACACAGCTGCGCTTGAATATGGACAAATATATAGTCCATCCTGTTGAAAAAGCATCATCAAATGGGGCAAGCTTTTTGGATTTAAGCTATCTTGACTGCGCTACTCAATATAATCATATGTTCAGTAGGGTTTTTGATGAAAGCCTAGCTGTTACTTTAAAAGCAGAGACTGTAAGTCGACACTTTGCTGCAGTGTTAAATCCACTAAAATCTTATATTCAAAGCCTATTTTTATTTCAATAAGATACTGAAAAATAAAGTGAGACTGAGAATAAAAGAAATCCACGTAATAAAAAATGAAAATTGAACGGAAATTTGTATATAATAGCTCACGGAAATTACCAGCGAGACTGTTATGTTGACCATCGTTCAAGAAGCGCTAACCTTCGATGATGTCTTATTACTCCCTGCCTATTCTACTATCCTCCCAAAAGATGTCTCTCTAAAGACACGCCTCACACGCGGCATTCAACTGAACATCCCTATGGTTTCAGCAGCAATGGATACTGTGACTGAGTCACGTATGGCGATTGCAATGGCGCAAAACGGTGGTATTGGTATTTTACATAAAAACATGGATATTTCTGCACAAGCTGCAGAAGTTCGCCGTGTAAAAAAATTCGAAGCGGGAATGGTGAAAGATCCGATTACCGTGACACCTGAAACCACAATTCGTGATTTGATGGCAATTACGCAAGCCAACAATATCAGTGGTGTACCTGTCGTTAAAGATGGCAAAGTGGTTGGAATTGTGACTGGCCGAGATACTCGTTTTGTAACGAACTTGGAACAACCAGTAAGCAATATCATGACAGGACAAGATCGTCTTGTGACTGTTCGTGAAAATGAATCTAAAGAAAATATTCAAGCATTATTGCAAAAACACCGTATTGAAAAAGTATTGGTGGTTGATGAAAGCAATGCATTAAAAGGCTTAATTACTGTTACAGATTTCCGTAAAGCGGAATCTTATCCAAACAGCTGTAAAGATGAGTTAGGTCGTTTACGTGTTGGTGCAGCGGTGGGTACGGGTGCTGAAACTCCAAGCCGTGTTGAAGCTTTGGTTGAAGCCGGGGTCGATGCAATTGTTGTAGATACTGCACATGGTCATTCTGCGGGTGTAATTGAGCGTGTCCGTTGGGTAAAAGCAAACTTCCCTCAAGTTCAAGTCATTGGCGGTAATATTGCAACGGGTGATGCTGCTTTGGCGTTACTTGATGCTGGTGCAGATGCCGTTAAAGTGGGTATTGGTCCTGGTTCAATCTGTACTACACGTATTGTTGCTGGTATTGGTATGCCACAAATCTCTGCAATTGATAGTGTTGCTAATGCATTGAAAGATCAAATTCCATTAATTGCTGATGGCGGTATCCGTTTTTCTGGGGATATGGCGAAAGCGATTGGTGCTGGTGCAAGTACGATTATGGTGGGTTCACTCATGGCAGGTACTGAAGAAGCGCCAGGTGAAGTTGAATTTTTCCAAGGTCGCTATTACAAAGCATACCGTGGTATGGGTTCTTTGGGTGCAATGGCGGGTGCGACGGGTTCTGCAGATCGTTATTTCCAAGACTCAAAAGCGGGCGCTGAGAAGTTGGTACCTGAAGGTATTGAAGGTCGCGTACCGTACAAAGGTCCAATGGGCAATATCGTACATCAAATGATGGGTGGTTTACGTTCATCTATGGGCTATACGGGTTCTGCTACGATTGAAGACTTACGCCAAAATGCAAAATTTGTGAAAATTACTGCCGCAGGTATGCAAGAGTCACATGTGCATGATGTAACGATTACTAAAGAAGCGCCGAACTATCGTGTAGGTTAATCTTTTGTAATATTTTGATTGGAAAAAGCCGTCAGTTTATGACGGCTTTTTTATTTTGGTGTAAAGTAGTAAAAGTTAAAAATTGATTGTTATACAACACATAATAAGTGGGTAAAAAATGAGTTATTTTGGAACAGACGGGATTCGTGGAAAATTTGGTGAACTCCCAATTACCCCAGAATTTGCACTTAAACTCGGATTTGCAGCAGGAAAAGTATTAAAGCAAATTAGCCCTAAATCAAAGCCGATTGTGGTGTTAGGTAAAGATACGCGTTTGTCTGGTTATATTCTTGAAACAGCCTTACAGGCGGGCCTCAATGCAGCTGGTGTTTATGTACACTTGCTTGGGCCACTACCGACCCCTGCAATTGCTCATTTAACCCGTGCATTGCATGCAAATTTAGGTATCGTGATTTCTGCTTCGCATAACCCTTATTTTGATAACGGCATTAAATTCTTCTCAGATGAAGGGAAAAAGCTTCCAGATACCATTCAAGATGCGATTAATCGAGAGCTTGAGAATGATATTGTTATTGAAGACACAGCAAACCTAGGTAAGAGTGTCCGTGTTAAAGATGCCAATGGTCGTTATATCGAATTTTGTAAATCGACATTCCCCTATCATTTCAACTTGCGTCATTTAAAAATTGTGGTGGATTGTGCCAATGGTGCAGCCTATAGCGTAGGCCCAGCAGTATTTCGTGAATTAGGTGCGAAAGTTATTGCACTTTTTAATGAGCCAGATGGTTTAAATATCAATAAGGATTGCGGTTCGACACATCCTGAAAATTTACAAAAAGCAGTGATTGAGCATCAAGCTGATTTAGGCATTGCTTTTGATGGTGATGCTGATCGGGTGGTTTTGGTCGATCGTTTTGGTAACTTGGTTGATGGCGACCATATCCTGTATATTTTAGCGACACAAGCGTCGCAAAAACCAGCAGGTATCGTGGGTACAGTCATGAGTAATATGGCATTAGAGTTAGCACTTGAAAAAGCCAAAGTTCCTTTTGTACGTGCTAAAGTTGGTGATCGCTATGTATTACAAAATTTAGAAGAAAATAACTGGGTGATTGGTGGTGAGCCATCTGGTCATATTCTGACTTTAGATAAGAGTACAACTGGTGATGCAATCATTGCAGCCCTCCAAGTCTTAACTGTATTGGTTGAGCAGAATAAATCTTTAGATGAATTGATAGCAGATTTTAAAACTTTACCTAATGTATTAGTCAATGTACGACTTGAACAAATGTTTGACCCCTTTGCAGTACCGGCATTGGTTGCAGAGTTTGATAAAGTAGAAGCTGCACTTAAAGGACGTGGACGAATTTTAATTCGTAAGTCAGGGACGGAGCCGATCATTCGTGTTATGGTGGAAGGTGATAATCTGCAAGAAGTAACTGATTTGGCAAATCATTTAGCAGATGCTGTTCGTCAAAATGCAGCTTAAAATATTGTATCGTCTGTAGAAGGTTTTGCTTCATGCGTGATGTAATTAAAGACTTAAGTGAGCTTCGTCTGACTTATCAAAAAGGTGAACTACATGAGGAGCAGGTCGATGCTCATCCTCATGAGCAGTTTCTCAATTGGTTTAATTTGGCTTTAGAAGCAAAACTACATGAACCTTATGCAATGTCGTTGGCAACCGCAAATGCACAAGGGCGGCCACATGTACGTACCGTGTTATTACGTGGTGCTACGGAGGCTGGTTATGATTTTTATACCAATTATGACAGTCAAAAAGGCTTAGATTTAGCTGAAAATCCTTATGCAGAATTGCTATTCTATTGGCCTGAGCTTGAGCGACAAGTCCGTGTGGGTGGTCAAGTTCAGAAAATATCTGAACAAGAGTCTACTGATTATTATCATAAACGTCCTCGTGATAGCCAAATTGCAGCGCATATCAGCACACCACAAAGTGGCGTGATTGAAAGTCGGGAACGTTTACAACAGCGTTTTCAAGCGTTGTATGAGCAAGTGGCTGAAAAAAATGAATTGGCTAAACCAGAATTTTGGGGAGGCTATCGTTTAGAGCCGACATATTATGAATTCTGGCAAGGTCGCCCAAATCGCTTACATGATCGCCTCACTTATGAAAAAGTCGCTGGATCTTGGACAATACAACGTTTGATGCCATAAATGCAAAAATTACAAATTAAACAACGACCTTTGATTACACGCCCTGAAAATTTTCAGGGCGTGTTACCCTTTATTGCTGAAATTTTGGCCCGTCGAGGTGTGCAATCTGAACAAGAATTAGATTTGAAACTTAAATATTTACTTGCACCAGAAATGAAAGGTCTAGAACAAGCCATTCAAATTATTGATCAGGCCTTAGACCAACACAAAAAAATAGTGATTGTGGGTGATTATGATGCCGATGGTGCAACCAGTACCGCACTGATGATCTTGGCTTTACGAGAAATGGCCGCCAATGTTGAATACCTCGTTCCAGATCGTTTTAAGTATGGTTATGGCTTAACCCCTAAAATTGCTGATTTGGCTTTTGAAAGATATCAGCCTGATCTATTAATTACAGTCGACAATGGAATTTCTAGTCATGCCGGTGTAGCACAAGCACAATCACATGGGATGCAGGTGATCATTACTGATCATCATTTGACCACAAAAGAGCCCCCTCAGGCTGAAGCGGTTGTCAATCCCAATCAGTTAGGCTGCGAATTTCCGAGTAAGGCTTTAGCTGGTGTCGGAGTCGCATTTTACCTATTAGCAAAGTTAAGTAGCCATCGGGCAAAATTGGGTAAATCTGCCGCAAAAATGCCACAATATTTGGATTTAGTTGCTTTAGGTACCTATGCTGATGTTGCTAGTCTAGATCATAATAATCGTATCTTAGTGGATGCTGGTGTTAAAAGAATTCAGCAAAATCAATGTCGTGCTGGAATCAGTGCCTTATTAGATATTGCCGCGCGTGATCCTGCTGAGTTAAAAGCATCTGATTTAGGTTTTGTGTTAGGCCCGCGTCTTAATGCCGCAGGGCGTATGGAAACCATGGACATAGGTATTGAATGTCTTTTGGCAACCGATATTCAATCAGCTCACACTTTGGCACGCCAACTCAATGATTTAAACTTAGAACGCCGTCAAGTTGAATCGGAGATCAAACAAGAGGCTTTGGCAGAGTTGGAAAATCTACAGCTTGATCAAGACCATTTACCCGCAGCGCTGGTTATGTTTGAAGAGCATTGGCATCAAGGTGTGATTGGTATTGTAGCAGGACGTTTAAAAGAGCAATTTCATCGTCCCAGTATTGTATTTGCGGCAGATAAAGATGGGATTCATATTAAAGGTTCCGCACGTTCAATTGATGGTATTCATATTCGAGACAGTATTGAAAAGGTTGCCGAGCAATATCCTGATTTGATTAGTCATTTTGGTGGGCATGCAGCAGCAGCGGGTTTGACCATTCAAAAGCAACATTTTGAAGAATTTAAACAACGTTTTACTGAGTTGGTTGCTCAATCAGATGATGCACTATTCCAAGCGGTGTTGTGGACGGATGGTGAATTACCTGCTCAGGCATTTCAACTGCAAACTGTAGAGACTTTGGCGCAATTAGGACCGTGGGGGCAAAAGTTTCCTGCACCGGTATTTGAAGGGCGTTTTAAAGTCATCGATTATCGTTGGTTAAAAGAAGTGCATCTGAAATTGCGTTTAGCTTTGGAAAATGGCCAACCGATTGATGCGATTGCCTTTAATGTACGTGATAAATTCAATTTTGATCCCATGCAAGATAGGGTACGTATTGTTTATGAATTGGATAAAAATCAATTTAATGGCAATGTGAGTTTACAGTTAAGAATGCTGCATTTAGAGCAGTAAATTTAGAGATAAAAAACCGCTTATACAAGAGCGGTTTTTTAAAGTTTATCAATAATTAGAAGCGGTAAGCAGCGCGAAGACCGTAAACATTATCATCATCTTCAAAATCAACAGAACCTTCTAAGCTGATTTGTTGAGTAAAGAATTTTTTTGCACGAATTGTAAAGCTGTCTTCATCATTACCATCAGCACGGCTACCTGAATAAGCCAATCCGACACTGAAGGTTTTATCTAAATATAAATCTGTACCTACGCTGTAATCATCGATATCACCAAATTTTGCATCGCCTTCAAAATTCATATCATAGCGACCCACTTGAGTGACATATTTAGCGCGGATAGTTGGATCTATATCATCATTAAAATCATTATCATAGCCTGCTAAACCAACAGCAACCAAAAGACCTGGGATTGGCAAGTAACCGACTTCAGCAGAGTAAGTTGTCGTATCTAAATCATTTACATGATCGGCCTTAGCTGTTGAGCGCCCAATAGCAGCACTTGCATAAAAATCGGTATTTGGAACAAAATATTCAATACCAACACCATATGCTGTTACATCGTAGGCATCATAATCGATATAGCTAATCCCAGCACTTACGTTGCTTGCGCGATCTAGAAAGGCCGCTTCGTTTAATGGGTTGTTTTTAACTTGAACAGGGTTAAAATAATATGTTCCATCAATAGCAAAAGCAGTAGATGTATCCCCTTTATCTGGATCAACAATGCCGAGTGAACCACCAATTTCAGCTTGGTATGCATGTGCAGACCCAAAAGAAGTAGCAAGTAATGCAGCAAATAAAGTTTTCTTAAACATTGTGTGACCCTTTTGTTATAAAAATATTAATTTTTTGTTACAAATCGCATTGTATGTAAATTAAACGCCATGTCAAGACTAAAGATCTGAAAATTAAAAGTTTACTGTCAAAAAGCATAAAAACGAGAAATTGGCTAAAGCTTTAAGCAATCCGGAACAACAATGAAAATAGCCAATAGATGCTATTGAAAGACTTTACCTGTCTTTTTATATCTTAAATTTTTAAGATAAATCGATTTAAAATAATTTAATTGCTTATTTATCAAAATATTAAAATTTATTCTGTAATATAATGTTGTATTAAGACTTATTAAGATATATCTTAATAATTATAAATTGATCAATTTGAGAAAAATAAAGATGAAATTAGAGCGACATATTCATTCACAAAATGACTTTGAGCATCGTGAACAGCATACCGAACGAGGTTATGGTGGACGACGAGGTCGGTTGTTTGAATCAGGTAAAATGAAGCTTTTGGTTTTACATTTGATACAGCAACAGCCAAAACATGGTTATGAAATTATTAAAGCCATCAGTGATCTAGTCGGTGGCGGCTATACTCCAAGTTCGGGCACGATCTATCCAACTCTGACCTATCTTGAAGAAATTGGCTTTCTACATGCTGAAAATACAGAAGGTGATCGTAAGCAATATCACATTACAGATGCTGGAAAATTACATTTAAAAGAGCAGCACGCGCATATCAAACACTTATTAGAGCGTTTGGAAACTCGACGCGAAATTCATGAAAATGACCAATATTTGGATATTCATCGTGCGATGGAAAACTTAAAAACATCATTGCGCTTAAAGCTCAAGGGTAAAGATTTTGATGCCGAGCAAGTTAGACAAGTCGCTGAAAAAATTGATCAAGCCGCAGTAGAAATTGGGCGTTTATAACAATGCAATAACAGGGCAATAGAAGGTTTAGGTGAGACATGAGTAGTGAGATACAACAAAAACTGCGTCAGGCAAATTTAAAAGTGACCCAAGCAAGAGTGATTGTATTCAAAGCACTGTTGGATCAAAAAGCACAACTGACAGCAAAGCAGATTTATCAGCAGTTATATGTACAAAATAAGCAGATCAGTTTATCCACTATATATCGAGTGGTGAGCGATCTAGAGAAAGTCGGTTTGATTACTCAAAATCTGCACGGTAGAGATGAAGTTAAGTATGCTTTACCTTATTTATCCGAAGTGGAGTCACTCAATATCCAATGTGCCGACCTGACCTAGATCAATAAAGCGTCTTTAATCGCCTCAGTGGAGCAGGTTTTTCAAGCGTTTGATATTGATGTTTTGGATATTAAATTTAGTACCACATGAGGGTCTGTTGCCATTTCATAAATGGCTTGCGTTGTAGGTTAAAATTGAGCATGAGACGTATACGTCGTAAAGCATGAAACGAAGAGAATAGCAAGACTATTTTCGAGTTTCATAACGAAGGCTGAGATAATTTTAGCCACAACCCTGAGCAAGAACAAAGCACTGCTTTGTTTGCAACGCAAGGCGCAG
>NZ_JBZAYT010000004.1:0-54094 GCF_058242985.1 Acinetobacter sp. 778_lipA
AGCATGTGAAATTGTATTTGTATCGCTGATTGATTCATTTTCATCTCAATAAGATTGTTAGCTTAAATATTTTTGTCATCAAATCGTCATAAAAATGTCAAATATCTCATTTTTATTTTCAATTTAAATAAATTTCTTTTCATAAAATGGAAGATTTATTTAAAAATTTCATGGATTATTCATCATATCGACGATTATTTGTCACATTTTTTTGCAAAAATTCGTCAACATCTTCTTTTTGCAATGATACTGTCATAATTAATCTTTGTAATAAGCCTGTCATAAATAAAAGACCGTACACCGTTCATACATAGGATATTGCGTTGTGAAAGATGACTATATATTAATCGTCGATGACGAACTTCCGATTCGAGAAATGATTCATACCTCATTGGATATGGCAGGCTTTCAATGCTTGCAAGCTGAAGATGCAAAACAAGCCCATCAAATGATTGTTGACCAACGACCATCTTTGATTTTACTCGATTGGATGATGCCTGGCGGTGTGAGCGGTGTAGACTTATGTCGTCGCTTAAAACGTGATGAAAATTTGGCAGAAATTCCAGTCATCATGTTGACAGCACGCGGTGAAGAAGACCATAAAGTTCAAGGTCTTGATGCTGGTGCAGATGACTATATGACCAAACCATTCTCTACTCGTGAATTGGTTTCTCGTATCAAAGCAGTACTTCGTCGTGCCAATGCCCTGAGTGGCGAAAAAACCATTGATGCCAATGGATTAATTCTTGATCCAGTGAGCCAACGCGTCAGTTTTAGTGATAATATTTTGGAAATGGGTCCAACAGAATACCGATTATTGGCATTTTTTATGACTCATCCTGAACGTGCTTATACACGTGCCCAGTTACTCGATCAGGTCTGGGGTGGCAACGTGTATATTGAAGACCGTACGATTGACGTACACATCCGCCGCTTACGTAAAGTGCTTGAACCATATGGCGCCGATCGCTACGTACAAACTGTACGTGGAACGGGTTATCGTTTCTCTACCCGTGCAGATGTTGCCTTAGGTTAAGCATTCTCAAGGTAAATAATTTTCTATGTATGAACCCTACCCCGTCCCAGATCTTGCGCGAGAACATAAAAAATTTCGTTACAGTAGCTTGTGGGAATTTGCAAAACAAGATTTACGCCTGCTTGGTTTTTTACTCATCATTGGTGGATTTATTGGTTTAGGGATAGGGTATTTTTGGATTACTATTTCCATCGGTTTTGCGGTTTTTTTCCTATTTCAATTACGCTCTTTATACTTGGTGAATGAATGGATTTCGAATCGTCCTTACGATTCTCCGCCCAATTTAGAGGGTATTTGGGGAGCGCTATTGTTTAATGTTTATCGCGCACAACGCCAAGAACGTGTGGTTCAGGCTGAAATGGTCGGCTTGATTGACCGTGCCCAATCTTCACTGATTGCTTTGGCCGAAGCTGTTGTTTTAACGGATGAATTACATCAGATTGAATGGTGGAATCCTGCGGCAGAAAGACTGTTGGGCATTCAACCTCTAGATCGTGGGCGTAATATCTTGACCATTATCCGCCAGCCGAGCTTTATTGAATATTTTAATAATATCGACCAATCTCCAGATGGCATTAAAATAAAATCTTCTGTTTATGAAGAGCATTATGTACAGATTAAACTCACACGTTTTGGCAGTGAAAGCCGTTTGCTCGTCGCTTACGATGTGACACGTGTACATAATCTAGAACAGATGCGCAAAGACTTTGTCGACAATATTTCACATGAACTGCGTACACCACTCACTGTACTCAGTGGTTATATCGAAACATTTACCGACCAAGAGGATTTAAATCCGCGCTGGAAACGAGCATTTGAACAGATGCAATCGCAAACACGTCGTATGAATGCGTTGGTCAATGACTTACTCTTGCTTTCACGTTTGGAAGGTAATAAACAAGTCGCAAAAAATCAAATCATCGATATGCCGAATTTGATGAATCAGCTTTTTGATGATGCACAAGCCTACAATGTTGATTATGGACATACTTTAAACTTAGATATCGACAGCCATTGTGACCTGATTGGTTCCGATGCAGAACTTGCCAGTGCGTTTAGTAATTTAATTACCAATGCGATTAAATACACTCCAAAAGGTGGCACCGTTACAATCGGCTGGCATGATGACAGTGAACATGGTTATTTTACCGTTGAAGATACCGGGATCGGGATTGACCCAAAACATATTCCACGTTTAACTGAACGCTTTTATCGCGTAGACAGTGCACGAAGCCGTCAAACGGGTGGAACAGGTTTAGGGCTAGCTATTGTGAAGCATGTTTTAATGCAACATAATGCTTACTTAGAAATTGATTCTAAAGAAAATCAAGGGTCTATTTTTAGAGTGGTTTTTCCCAAAGAGCGCCTTGATTTTGCAGGTTAATATTTGTTTTTTGATTAATTCTAATGAAACTATTTTTAGATTGTGAATTTAATGGCTTTGGCGGTGAATTAATTTCACTGGCATTGGTTGACGAGAATAATCAGCATTTTTATGAAGTTTTAGAATGCTTAGACCCAATTACTTGGGTTAAAGACCATGTCATGCCTCGTTTAAATCGAAAACCGATTCCCTTAGCGCAATTTCAAAGTCGCTTACAGATTCATTTATCTCGATATACAAGTCTTGAAATTGTGGCAGATTGGCCTGAAGACTTTGCCTTATTTACCCGTAGTCTTATGCTTTCAGCTGGGAAATGTATCCAAACACCTCCGCTCACCATGCAGTTATGGATGCAGGATCCAATCGAAACCCATGTTGCCTCTGAAAATCCACACAATGCATTAGCAGATGCACACGCTTTAAAGCTGTCTTATTTCAATGCCTATCATCTTTGATTTATTCTAAAAATAAAACCAATTTATATAACGGGCTCTTTAAATTGCGACTTATACCGGAATTCTTACATTAATTTTCTAAGAAATTCTTCATTATATCGTTATATTCATGCACTTATTTAAGATGCTATAAGGCTTTAGACTCGGTGACTCTCTACAACAGAAAGTACACCTCATGATAGAATAAGCAAATTAAACGGTATGCCCTAAAGCTTCACCCATCACTACAATAGAATTAGCTTTAAACTGTTCATCCCAAGTAATTTTATTCTGTTCAAACAATACAACTGCGGTTGAACCTAAATAAAAACGTCCAAGCTCAGCACCCTTTTCTAAGGCCAAATCGTGCTGGTTTAACTCTAAACGCCCTGTTGGTTTTACTTTACCAGTTGCCACAGTTTCAATTCCTGCAACAATCATTGCCCCCACTAGAACAACGGCCATACGTCCTAATTCGGTATCAAACAAACATACCATACGCTCATTACGCGCAAATAAACCTGGAATATTCTCTGCTGTAGTTTGGTTTACAGAAAATAATTCACCGGGGATATACAAAGTTTCTGTCAACGTTCCTGCAAATGGCATATGAACACGGTGATAATCACGTGGTGATAAATAAACCGTGGCAAATTCACCATTGATAAATGGTGTAGCCAATTGTGGGTCGCCAATCAGTTTGTCTACAGAAAAACTTTGGCCTTTGGCCTGAAATACATCACCATCTTTAATTTTACCCAACTGAGAAATTGCACCATCTGCTGGAGAGACAATACTGGTCTGATCTGCATCTATCTCTCGCACACCATCTTTTAAAGCACGGGTAAAAAATTCATTGAATGATTTATATTTTAAAGCATCACTTTGCTCAGCAATAGAAAGGTCTATCCCATACTGGGCTTTAAATGCTTGAATCGCTATATTTTTAACAATTGGATTTTCACTGGCTGCAACTTTACCAACAACTCGACTGAGTTGTTGTTGTGGAATGACTTTTTGTGCTTGGATAAAAATTTGTTTTTTTAACGCTGATGTAAGACTCACGCAGGTGATTCTCCAGTAATAATTGGACTATCGAGGCGATTGCCCCACTCGCTCCACGCACCATCATAGGCTTGAATATTCCAATTCAATAACCGCCCCAAGATATAAGCCAAACCAGAACGATGATGTGACTGACAGTACACCACCACAGGCTGGTCAAATTGAAAGCCTAATTGTTCTAGACGTTGTTGCGTGCGTTCAAGAGGATGCAATTTTAAATGATTTTGACGATTAATTGCAGTACTCCATTCAAAATGTTGTGCATTTGGAATGTGACCGCCGCGTCGCGCTGCCAACCGCTGTCCCGTATACTCTTCTGAAGTTCGACAATCCCAAACTTGAATCGCTTGCTGCTCAACCTTTTGCAACAATTGAGCATATTCAATCCGGTGCTGATCAAGATGTTGTAAATTGACCGTAACCAAGGCTTCAACTTTGCTAAAGCTTTCCGCTTCCGCCGAAGTCGGATAGCCTGCTGCTAGCCACGCATGAATTCCACCATTGAGTAAGCTGGTATTATAAAAACCAAGGCAATGTAAATTCCAGATCAAACGCCCAGCCCAAGCACCACCTTCATCATCATAGACCACGACATGATGTTCTGGAGAGATGTTCAAATAGCCAATCAGCGCTTTTAAACCATCCTCATCAGGCAATAACCCTGAAGCTTGTTCTTCCTGTCGCACCAGCAGTTGCGGTTTAACATGCAATGCATGTGGAATATGTAATTGATCATACACAGAGCTACGACTTAGATCGACAATACGAATTTTGTCATGCCCTAAAAATGGCACAAGTTGTTCTGCTTCTATGAGTAATTCGAAGTTAAAGGCTGATGTAGTCATACGTTTTTCTATTTTAAGACCTTGAGCACAAATGATCTTAGCACAGTGTTTTTTACCAATATGCTGATTTTTCACATTCTTTTAGCAAAAATTCAGATATCAATTTTCACTGCTTCGACAACTTCAGGTATTTCAAAGACCTGTCGTAAGTATGCTAAGAAAGTATCGTTGTCTGTCATGGTTTTTCCGGGACTATCTGAAATTTTTGCCACTGATTGACCGTTACATTCCACCAGTTTTAACACGATATTGAGTGGGGTTTGCCCCATATCATTGGTCAAATTCGTACCAATACCAAAACTGACTTGAAAGCGATCTTTAAAGTATTGATACAACGCCCACGCACGCTCTATATCTAATCCATCACTAAACGTCAGCATCTTGGTTTTGGTATCAATTTTTAGTTTTCGGTAGTGTTGATAAGCTTTATCACCCCATTCAAATGGGTCACCACTGTCATGACGTAAGCCATCAAATAGCTTGGCAAAATACAAATCAAAATCTTGTAAGAATGCATCCATACCAACCACATCGGTCAAGGCAATGCCCAAATCGCCACGATACTCTTGTACCCATGTTTCTAAAGCAGCTTTTTGAAAATCTCTTAAGCGGACATCTAGTGCTTGGAATGCTTGTAGAAACTCATGTGCCATGGTTCCAATTGGATGAATATTTAATTCTTTTGCCAAGAGGACATTACTGGTACCTCTAAACACATTGGGTACAGCTGCATGGAAGGTCTGGATCACATGTCTTTGCCAATCTAGACTATAGCGACGACGAGTACCAAAATCTGAAACTAAAAATGGAGGAGCTTGTGTGCCTTGTTGTTGTTCAAATTTCTTTAATAATTCAACTTTGGCTTGTAGACGACGTTCACCTTCAACATAAATGTCATCATTACGAATCCGGCTAAAATAAAGTTCATTGACAATCGCCAGAACAAAAATTTCAAACATCATCGCCTGAACCATTGGGCCTTCAACCCAAATGTCTAAACGACCTTGTTCATCAATACCCGCTTTAATAAAACGACGTTTCAGTTGGAATAATTCTAAATAGTCGACAAAATCACTTTTGATAAAACGCATACTGCGTAAATATTGCAATTCATCTTCTTGGAATTTGAGTAAGCAGAGATGATCGAGCTGCTCGTTCAAATCATCCAGAATATCCGTCAGAGGATAAACCGTAGCATCTAGATTACGACAGCGAAAATGATACACACTGTGCGTTTGTGGAAATTTATGTAGCACCACTTGTAACATGGTAAATTTATATAAATCTGTATCGAGCAAGGATTGGATGATTGGCGCCATATCTATTTTAATTTCGCTATGCTGTTTTTATTAAAGCATATTTTTCACTGATATAACGTAATCATTTATAAGTGATGAACTATATTTTCAGTTAAGCTCAACATAAATCTCGGCATATTTGTTTTTTTAATTTATCTATTTATATTAGAATGCCATAAATTCTATTTTTATTCAAAAGCTTACCAATAGATTCAGCTCTACATCAATGACTTGCTCACATCATCTTACTGAGTTTTCCCTGTTAGAATAGGCTTATCATATTTTAGTCTTATTGTTTATATGCGCGCATTATTACAAAGAGTGTTAGAAGCCAAAGTCGTTGTTGAGGGTGAAACCACTGGAGAAATTCAAAAAGGAATTTTGGTTTTTCTAGGCTTAGCTAAGGATGACAATTTTGAAAAAGGTCAAAAATTAATTGATAAAATTTTGAAATATCGTTTTTTTGATGATGAGCAAGGCAAAATGGGGTGGAACGTCAGCCAAGCCAATGGCGGGATTTTATTGGTTTCTCAATTCACATTAATGGCACAAACGCAAAAAGGCTTGCGTCCAGACTTTGGACCAGCCATGCCGCCCACTGAAGCTCAAGCGCTTTATCAACAATTGGTTGATTATGCTCGATCACAATTTAAAAACGTTGAAACAGGTATTTTCGCAGCAGATATGAAAGTTCATTTGGTCAATGATGGACCAGTGACCTTTAACTTGGAAGTTGAATAATTAGAAGTTGAATAATCAAAATCTTGATCTTAATCGCAATGTTTAAATCTTAAAAAGCCCGATCAGATCGGACTTTTTAAGATTATCGATTCGCTTAGCGTCCAGTCTTCTCTTTTAAGAATTGACGTGCCAATTTAATTTTGTCTTTTACTGGTTTGGGAACTTTTGGTGGAATCAGCTTAGCAACTTGGTTAAACCAGACTAGCAAACTGAAATCTCCTTCCATTTTGATGCTGCCGTTTTGCATACCCGTCATAAAAGCTGTTGGATCGCCTTTTACTAAAGTTTTTACACCTTGCTCACTGTCAGCAAACTGTAAAACAAAATCAGCTTTTTGTTCAGCACCTGAAACGGTATCAATTTGACCATTGTTCACAATAATTTGGCGTGCCACGCCCAAGTCGGTACCAATCTGAATACGGAACTGACGATCATGAGTCAATTCAATAAATTTTGGACTTGTACGAGCCAATTGTTTCATACGAAGTGCTAAACCCAATACAAGCAAATCCAGTGGATCTGTACTTGCATCAACGATTGGTAACTTCACAACTGGAATTGCAGAAAGTTTCATGACATTTAAGCCTGTTGTTTTTTAAATTAGATTCGAATTTGCTCATCCTAACATAACTGTCATTGCGTAGACATGGCTTTCAGAGCAAAGTATAAACTGAAAAAAAGGTATACCATTATGATATACCTTGGAATGTCTAAATTGATTTTTTTCGTGTAATTAAAGTCACTATTGTTATCTTAGCGTTCATATTGACTGAAGTTTTCACTCAAAACTTATTCATCTTCATAGACTGGTGTATGTTCAATATATTGACGATTTGCCAATGCTTTTTGTGCACGGCTATCTTCACGTAATAAAAGTGCAATCAATGCAGACATCGCCAACATAATCGCGGTTAAATAGCTATATGCGACCGAAATATCAAAGATGTTCTGTACACTATAACGCATTGCTTCCAAGATGCCCCAGAAGATCATGCCTGCAAACATAAACCCTAACCAATGACGATAAGGGGAAAAGAAAACGGTAGCCAACGCTGCAGCAATTAGACCGAATCCAATCAATGTTGCAAATGTTGTTGATACCATAACAACCTCCGTCAAAATGATGCCTTTTAAAAAAACCGTTTAAATAGGTGTTTCACAACAATTTCAAGCTTTATAATTTTTCTTAAATCACCTTATAGAAGCTTATGCATTGCATTATGTATAGTTTTTATGAGAAGGAAAGAGCTGTTTTCTGGTTAAACGACACACTTTGTCGCCACATTCATTTGTCATTACATTTTTTAAGAATCCTGTTTTTCTCACAATCTAATTACCATCAATCATGCAGTGTCATTACAAAAAAATACATACAGCTTTTAATACTAGAAAATCTTTTTTTAAGTTCTAAAACCAATAGTTTGATCAAGTTGTTTTATTGACCACTAATCACAGCAAAGTAATTCATTTTCAAATAAAAAATAGCGACTTAAAGTCGCTATTTGTCATGATTCTGCAATATAATCCAAGTCATTTAAGCACGTGATAAATCTTTATCATGCACACCTAAAAGATAAAGCACACCATCTAGACCTACGCTTGAAATGGCTTGATTGGCATTTTGACGAACCACAGGTTTAGCACGGAAAGCCACACCGAGCCCAGCAATTGAAAGCATTGGTAAATCATTTGCACCATCTCCAACCGCAATCGCTTGCTCAGGTGAAATCCCCATTTTCCCAACCAACTCAGTCAATAAATACGCTTTGCGTGCACCATCAACGATATGCCCTTTAACCTCACCTGTCACAACACCATTTTCAACATCAAGAATATTAGCATGCACTTCATCAATGCCCAGTTTTTCTTGAAGAAATTCAGCAAAGTACTGAAATCCCCCAGATAAAATCGCAGTTTTATAACCCAATGATTTTAGTGTCGAGATTAAACGCTCAGCACCTTCTGTCACGGTTAATCGCTCAGCAATTTGTGGCAATACTTTGGCATCAAGGCCTTTCAGTAATGCAACCCGTGCACGGAAACTTTGTTGAAAATCTAACTCCCCTTGCATTGCACGTTCAGTGATTTCAGCGACTTTATCGCCCACCCCTGCTTCTTTGGCAAGTTCGTCAATTACTTCTTGCTCAATCAAAGTCGAGTCCATATCGAAACAAACTAAGCGGCGATTACGGCGATAGGCATTGTCTTCTTGTACAGCAACATCAATATTTAATTCAGCAGAAAGCCGTAAACATGCGGCACGCATCGCCTGTGCATCAAGCATTTGCCCACTCAAGCCAAATTGAACACATGAACGCTTCAGTCCATCTTGGTCTCCGTTACGCTCGGGACGACCCGATAAACGAGTTACGGTTTCAATGTTAAAACCTTGACTTGAAACAATATTGGTCACCGCTTGCAGATGTTCGGCTGTGAGCTCTGGTGCTAAAGCGGTCACGATATAACGTGTACGCCCACCTTCACTCACCCATTGGTCATATTCTGCGCCTGAAATCGGCTTAAAACGAACTGTTAAACCAATATCATGTGCTAAAATAAGGATGTCTTTCATGGCTAAAGCTGTTGCAGTTTGATCGTTTGACGACACTACAATACCTAAAGTCAATTGATTATGGATGACCGCCTGCCCTACATCTAATATTTGCAAAGAATGTACGGACAACACTTGCATTAATCGAGTAAACTGATTGGGTTGGTCAGGTCCTAAAAATGAAATAAGAATGATTTCTCGCATGAATTGACTCGGGTCTGAGCTACAACAATTGGAAGAATCATAATCGAAATCGAAATTTTTTGCTTTGGAAGTTTACGTTGAATGCGCCAAGACAAGGGCTATTTGCTAGCCTACTTATTGTAAGTTTTGCATTTCATACCTTTTTATTGGTAGTTGCAACAACACATCAATTAAATGAAAACCGTGCCAGCCAAGGCCAACTCATGACTAGTCAATTGGTCACGGACAGCCTGTCTGAACTCGAACCCGCAAATACTGTGTCATTGGCGCTATTGGCAAATCGCTATGCGACCAATCCAAGTGTGGCTTCGATTCGAATACTTGATGCGAAAAAACAAGTGTTGGCAACCAGTGGTATGGCAAAAACTCGTCAAGGTGAAGTGTTTGTTCGTGATGCATTACAGAACGAGAAAAAAGTTGGCACAATTGAAATTACCTTGATCAAGCCAAGTATTGGTGAAATTTTACGTACCCAATGGCTGGCTATTTTAGTGTCATTATTGATTCATGCCTTTTTATGGCTGGCCTATCGTGCCATCGCTCGCCCAACACGTAGTGAATATTTGGCTCGTATCAACAATGAAGCCCGTTTAAAACACGAAATTCAACAATTGACAGAAGCACTTGAAGCTGAGAAAGCCAATCGCACGATTGCGATTGCGCAAGCTCAACAACAAGCACAAGCCAAAGCAAAACCTGAACCCAAAACACCTGTAACCACGACACTGGAAAATGACCAAGAGATTTTGGCGCTGAATATTCAGTACTATGATCCAAAGCAACTGATGAATACGGTCAACCAATCGGTTTCACTGCCTTATTTTAATTTATGTCAGATTTTTCTTAATAAAAGTATTGAACTTTGCGCACAGCATTTCAAATTGAATGCAAAAGATTTCACCATTCATCAAGAATTTAATCAGAATGGTGCAATCCTGAGTATTGATGCTGAAAAACCCAATGCAGCACAATCTATATTAATGGTTGGTTCGGTATTTCAATTATTGTCAGAAGTTCTGTATAAACGTTACCGTGAAGATAAGCGCTTTGTTTTACAGACGCGTTGTGCGGTCACCACCTCAGTAGAGGCGATGCAACTTGATGCGTCTCAAGCGGCTGAGCGCTTGGTGAACCATTTAATTGCCAAAGAAATGGCATTGTATTTAAGTAATGATCAGCTCAAGCATATTGGTGATTGTTATCAATTGGTTGCCTTACCAAATCCAACCAATGTGTTGACTCGTCATTCATTTATGATCAATGGTATGAATAGTGACTGTGCTGAAATTGCACAAAATATTCGTACTGAGATTTTAAAAGGAAAGAAAAATACACCAAACTCTGCAGTAATCTCAGAGAATTAAGTATTTACCATCTATCAAGCCCTCCTCTTTTTTAAAGTGTGAGGGTTTTTCTTTTATTACGCTCAATTTCCGATAAGTTCATCTTATTTTTTTCGAAATGAGTTTCTGGGGTCGGCTGACATTTCATAAATGGTTCGCGTTGTAGGTTAAAATTGAACATGGGACATATGCGTCTAAAGCATGAATGAGAATAGCGAGGCTATTTTCGAGTTTAATAACCTAGACTGAGATAATTTTAGCCACAACCCTGAGCAAGAACAAAACACTGCTTTGTTTGCAGCGCAAGGCGCAGCGGGGGACTAGCGTGTTTTTTGCCGCTACCTCGTTATGAACTACTCATTTAGAATAACTAAATTTCATACTTCGCGCCTAGTATCGCCTAAAAAACACACGTAGTCGCAAACGTAGACGAATTGTCAACAGACCCTGATCTTTATACTAAATCACGATAAATCAATTTTCTTCTCTTTTCATTGCCCTACAAGCTTGTGTATAACTATCTATCTCAAAGGAAGATGATAAGCATAGGCAAAATACGTAAAAACACGTTAGACTATGCTCCGAATATATTCAATGAAAATGTCATACGACAGAACAAAAAGGTGAAGGTTGATGCCGCTCAATACTGTTGAAGAGCTTGTAGCAGATATCCGTGCAGGTAAAATGGTTATCCTCATGGATGACGAGGATCGTGAAAATGAAGGCGATTTAGTCATTGCTGCAACACACGTACGCCCTGAAGACATCAACTTTATGATCACCCATGCTCGTGGTCTTGTATGCCTAACACTAAGTCGTGACCGCTGTAAGCAACTCGATCTACCATTAATGGTCGACCATAATGGCGCACAACACAGCACAAATTTCACGCTTTCTATTGAAGCTGCAAATGGTATTACCACGGGTATTTCTGCTGCAGAACGTGCCCATACCATACAAACTGCAGTTGCTGCTCATGCCAAACCTGCTGATATAGTACAACCTGGGCATATCTTCCCATTGATGGCACAACCAGGTGGTGTATTACACCGTGCTGGACATACTGAAGCTGGCTGTGACTTATCTCGTTTAGCGGGTTTAGAGCCGGCATCTGTGATTTGTGAAATTATCAATGAAGATGGCACGATGGCACGTCGTCCAGATCTTGAAGTATTTGCTGAGAAACATGGCTTAAAAATTGGTACAATTGCTGATCTGATTCATTATCGTATGACCAATGAACAAACAGTAGAACGATTGGATCAACAAAGCATAGATACTGAATACGGTACCTTTGATTTATACCGTTACCGTGAAATTGGTAATCCAGACATTCATTTGGCTTTGGTTAAAGGTGAACCGCAACAAGGTGTGACAACTGTCCGCGTACATGGTTTCAACCCTGTACGTGATTTATTGAAACTTAATAAAAAAGATGGTGAGCCTGCTTGGAACCTAGATAAAGCACTCAAAACAATTGCTGAGAGTGATCGAGGGGTTTTGGTCTGGATTGGTCAACGTCATCTATCTGACTTAGGCCCTGCTTTAGCAGAACTTGGTAAGCCAAAACCAACAAAATCAAATGCCGCACTTTCACAGCAATATCAAACGATTGGTGTTGGTGCACAAATTTTACGTGATCTCGGTGTTGAAAAGATGAAACTTCTTAGCTCACCATTACGTTTTAATGCATTATCAGGTTTTAATTTAGAAGTGGTGGAATACATCACTGCTGACCAAAAAACCGGTCAATAATTTTTAATCAGATGGCTTGTATTACTCAATTAGGTTTCTAGTTGGGAAATAAAAGCAGTCTGTACAACCACTTATCTGTTAAATTATCGAGGTTGCCATGGCGATTCGCCGAATTGAAGGTTTATTACATCTCGCGAGCGAAGACCGTTACGCGATTTTAGTTGGTCGTTTTAACAGCTTTGTTGTTGAACATTTATTAGAAGGTGCAATTGATACATTGCATCGTCATGGTGTAAGCGACGATAATATCACTGTCGTTCATGCACCGGGCGCATGGGAACTTCCAGTTGTGGCTAAAAAATTAGCAGCTTCTGGTAAATTCGATGCAGTGATCGCACTTGGCGCAGTGATTCGTGGTAGTACGCCACATTTCGACTTCGTTGCAGGTGAATGTGCCAAAGGTTTAGGTGTAGTTGGTTTAGATACTGGCCTACCTGTGATCAATGGTGTATTGACTACGGACAGTATTGAACAGGCGATTGAACGCTCTGGTACAAAAGCAGGTAATAAAGGTGGTGAAGCTGCCCTTACTGCTATTGAAATGGTTAACCTGTTAAAGGCAATTTAAAGCATGTCGCAAACACTCCAAGCTACTTATGCAGCAAAACGTAAAGCACGTCGCTTTGCTGTACAAGGGATTTATGAATGGCAAATGAGCCACAACCCAGTGCATGAAATTGAAGCACGTACACGTGTTGAAAACGCAATGCATAAAGTGGATCTCGGCTATTATCATGAGTTGCTCACAGCCGTGATCGCAAACCATGAAGCATTGGATGCTTTACTTGTTCCTGTTCTAGATCGTGAACTGAGTGCATTAGACGGTGTAGAACTTGCTACATTACGTTTGGGTGCATACGAACTCAAAGACCATCTTGAAGTCCCTTATCGAGTTGTACTCGATGAAGCCATTGAGCTGGCAAAACACTTTGGTGGTGCTGACAGTCATAAATACATCAATGGTGTATTAGATCGTTTAGCAACAAGCCTGCGTGAAGCAGAAAAGCAACAAAGCAAATAAGTTGTTTTTACATGGCTGAGTTTTCAATTATTGAGACCTATTTCAATCGTCAGCAGCAAACTGATGTTGATTTAGGCGTCGGTGACGACTCAGCGCTGCTTTCCCCACCTTTAAATCATCAATTGGTGATTTGCACAGATACGCTTGTCGCTGGTCGACATTTTCCGCTAGAAGCCTCTCCACATGCCATTGGCTGGAAATCTGTTGCTGTTAATCTTTCAGATATTGCTGCAATGGGTGCAAAACCCCACAGTATTTTACTCGCATTGAGCCTATCCCAAATTGATCATGACTGGCTAAAACAATTTAGTCAGGGTTTATATGATTGTTGCGATCAATTTGGCGTACGTTTAATTGGCGGTGATACCACGCAAAGTCCACATCTTACCATTACCGTCACGGCACTGGGCTGGATTGAAACAGGCAAAGCCATTACCCGTTCTGGCGCGCAAGTCGATGATTTAATTGTAGTCAGTGGCTCGATTGGTGATGCCGCTTTTGGATTAAAGCATTTAGGACATCCCCTACAACAACGTCTAGATTACCCAACACCGCGCTGCGAATTAGGCGCTATGTTGAAAGACTTGGCATCCAGTATGATTGATGTTTCAGATGGGCTTGCTCAAGATCTGGGGCATATATTAGATGCCTCGGGTGTCGGTGCAAAAATAGATTTAAATCAACTCCCAATTCATCCAGCTTTAAAGCAGCTCAGCAACAATGAGCAATGGAAATATGCTTTAGCGGGCGGAGATGATTATGAGTTATGCTTTACAATAACTATGCAAAATTATGCTAAACTTTTGCAATTAAAACCAAATGTAACCACTACAATCATCGGCCAAGTTACACAAAAATCTGGGATTGTATTTGAGAAAGATGGCTTAGACCATCCACTTCAACTTCAAGGGTACCAACACTTTGCATAAACCTCCGATTGTCTTTAAAAGTATGACATGGGCTGAACGCTTTATTGTGTTCTGTGGTGTAGGCTTTGGTTCAGGCTTAGCGCCTAAAGCACCAGGTACATTTGGCTCAGCATTTGCGCTTTTGTTTATTCCGATTTGGCTTGCAATTGGTTTTTATGGCTCCATATTGGCCATCATAATCATGTCATTGGTCGGTATTTGGATTTGTGGGAAAACCGCAGATATTATCCATGTGCATGATGATGGGCGTATTGTTTGGGATGAGTTTGCTGGGCAATCAATCACCTTCCTGCCTTTAATTTATTTAGGACAAATGAATTGGATTTGGGCACTGGTTGGATTTGCACTATTTCGTTTATTTGATGTCTGGAAACCATGGCCTATTCGTGTCATTGACCAAAAAGTCGATGGTGGCTTTGGAATCATGCTTGACGATATTATTGCAGGCCTCTGGGCAGCAATATGTATCGTGATTTATTTATATTTTAAAATGGCTTAAGCCAGATCTGTTAGGTGTGATATGTCTACAACTGTGATCATTCTTGCTGCAGGTAAAGGAACACGTATGCGTTCTAGTTTACCCAAGGTACTCCAACCTTTAGCAGGACGCCCACTACTCGGTCATGTGATTGAAACAGCAAAACAATTACAAGCAAAAAATATCATTACGATCTTTGGTCACGGTGGTGATCTGGTTCAAAATGCATTTGCACATGAAAATATTCAATGGGTAGAGCAAACAGAACAACTCGGTACTGGTCATGCAGTTAAAGTGACTTTGCCGGTTTTGCCCCAAGACGGCATTTCTTTGATTCTTTCTGGTGATGTGCCTTGCGTACAACAAAGTACCCTACAACGTTTGGTTGATGTATCTAGTCAAACAGGTATTGGTCTAGTCACATTAACGCTTGAAGATTCTACAGGCTATGGTCGCATCGTACGTAAGGATGAAAAAATCCAAGCGATTGTTGAACATAAAGATGCTTCTGATGAACAACGTCAAATTAAAGAAATCAACACAGGTATTTACTGTGTTAGCAATGCCAAATTACATGAATGGTTACCGAAACTCAGCAATGACAATGCTCAAGGCGAGTACTACCTCACTGATATCGTGGCAATGGCTTTAGCTGATGGTATGGAAATCGCATCCATTCAACCAGAATTAGCTTTTGAGGTTGAAGGTGTGAATGATCGTATTCAACTTGCAGCATTAGAGCGAGAATTCCAAAACTATCAAGCTAAATCACTGATGCAGCAAGGCGTGCATCTGATTGACCCTTCACGCTTTGATTTACGTGGTCAACTCACGGCGGGTACGGATGTTCGTATTGATATTAATGTGATTATTGAAGGTCGATGTACTTTCGGAAATGGCGTTGAAATTGGTGCAGGATGTATTATTAAAAATACCCAAATTGCAGCAGGAACCAAAGTTCAACCTTATAGTGTTTTTGAAGATGCGATAATTGGTGCCGATGTACACATTGGTCCTTTTGCACGATTACGTCCAGGTGCAAAATTAGCAGATGAAGTTCATATCGGTAACTTTGTTGAAGTGAAAAACTCTTCTGTTGGTCTAGGTTCAAAAGCCAATCATTTCACCTATTTAGGCGATGCAGAAATTGGTGCGGGTTCAAATATCGGTGCAGGTACAATTACCTGTAATTATGATGGTGCCAATAAACACAAAACCATCATTGGTGATAATGCCTTTATTGGAACCAACAACTCACTGGTTGCACCGATTAAAATTGGTCATGGCGCAACCACGGGTGCGGGTTCAGTGATTACCCATGATGTAGCAGACAACAGTCTTGCATTTGAACGTGCAAAACAAATTTCGAAAGAAAATTATCAACGTCCCCAAAAGGTCAAGAAATAAGAGGATATTATTATGTGCGGTATTGTTGGTGGCGTTGCTGAACGAAGCATTACAAATATTTTAATTGAAGGCCTAAAACGTCTTGAATATCGTGGTTATGACTCTGCGGGTGTTGCACTGGTTGATCAAGGGCAAATCTTACGTGAACGTCGTGTCGGTAAAGTTGCAAATTTAGAAGGTGCGGTTGCAGAGTCTAATATTTTAGGTTCTGTGGGTATCGCACACACACGTTGGGCAACCCATGGTAAACCAACTGAAAACAATGCCCATCCGCATATTTCTGGGCATGTTGCAGTGGTACATAACGGTATTATTGAAAATTACCAAGAGCTTAAAGATGATCTTGAAGCTTTGGGTTATGTGTTTACATCTCAAACAGATACTGAAGTCGTTGCTCACTTAATTACTGAAGAACTGAAATCATCACCCAATCTATTAAAAGCTGTTGAAGAAATCGTACCTCAACTGAAAGGTGCTTATGCACTGGGGATTGTGCATACCGATTACCCAAACGAATTAATTGCTGTTCGTGAAGGTTCACCTTTAGTCATTGGTGTTGGTATTGGTGAGAACTTTATTAGTTCAGACCAATTGGCACTGTTACCTGTGACCAACCGTTTTATCTATCTTGAAGAAGGTGATATTGCGCGTTTAACTCGTGAAACGATTGAAGTTTTTGTCAATGACCAATTGGTTGATCGTCCGGTGAAAGAGCTGGATGCAACCGTGAGTAATGCCTCTAAAGGTGAGTATAAACACTACATGCTCAAAGAAATTTTTGAGCAACCTGAAGCAATTCAACAAACGATCTCTCAAGCTTTAAATGGCAATACACTACGAGAAGACTTTTTACAAAATGCTGAAATAGATTTTAAAAATGTTCAGCAAGTTCAAGTGCTTGCATGTGGTACCAGCTACCATGCTGGAATGATTGCAAAATATTGGTTTGAACAACTGATTGATCTGCCTTGCCAAGTCGAAATTGCCAGTGAATTCCGTTATCGCTCGCCTGTGATTGTAGATAACACATTGTATGTTTGTATTTCCCAATCAGGTGAAACTGCGGATACCTTGGCTGCATTACGTGATACACAAAAGCGTGCTAAAGCAAAAGGCTTAAATATCTATACTATGACGATTTGTAATGTCGCGACCTCATCTATGGTTCGTGAAACAAATCATCATTTATTAACCCTAGCTGGTCCTGAAATTGGGGTGGCATCAACCAAAGCGTTTACCACACAGCTTGCGGCTTTAATGTTATTGACCCTTAAACTTGGTCAGGTTAAGCAAACCATTTCAGCTGAACATATTGATGAAATCACTTCTGCGTTGTGGCATATTCCTAAAGTCATTTTAGATACCTTACAAAATGATGCAGAAATTTTACGTTTGTCTGTTCTGTTTAAAGAAAAACAGCATTGCTTGTTCTTGGGTCGCGGTACAGAATTCCCAATTGCGCTTGAAGGTGCATTAAAACTTAAAGAAATTTCATATATTCATGCCGAAGGTTATGCTGCGGGTGAATTGAAACATGGCCCATTGGCTTTGGTCGACAATGATATGCCTGTGGTGATTCTTGCACCGAATGATGAAATGCTGGATAAACTTAAATCCAATATGGAAGAAGTTCAAGCACGTGGTGGGGAACTGTTTGTTTTTGCAGATGAAAATAGCGGTATCGTGGCTAAAGATCGTCAACATGTTGTCTATGTTCCAACGGTCAATACTTGGTTAGCACCAATTGTTTATAGTGTACCTGTGCAGTTGTTGTCTTATCATGTTGCGGTATTACGTGGTACTGACGTAGACCAACCAAGAAACCTAGCAAAATCAGTTACGGTTGAATAAGCAATTAGTTACTGATTGTAGTGTTTGTATGAGAGTAATAAAGTACTCTCATACAAGTGTATGAAATAAGTTAAGTTCCATACACATATCAATAGCTCAAACAATCCACACAAGCTATGCTCTAAACAGCATGATGTGTGGATTTTTTGATGCCTAATTTTTATAGATCCATCAATTTAAAAATAACCAAAACAAAAACCATCCTCTTGAACTTAAACCAACAAGATCCCTTAGCGAGAAAAAGCCTCCTTTTTTTTACTTCGCATCAAAGTAAATAAGCTCAAAAGTGAATCAGTTCATTTTAAAAACTTTATTGTGTTTTATTAAACTTAAACACCTAGTGACATCAAATTTTAAATTTTTTGATTCATATTACTGTAAAAAATTAACATGAAGCTATTTGACAAAACAAACATATGAACATATATTCATATGTAAATAATCCAATCTAGAGGTCCTTATGGGACACAATCACAATCATCCCCATAATAGCCATATTGATCACAACCACACGCATGTACCTGAAGCAACTACAGGAAATGAAAGAAAAATTCTGATTTCCTTCTTCATTATTTTCAGTTTTATGCTTGTTGAAGCTGCAGGGGGAATCATATCTGGTTCACTGGCACTGTTAGCTGATGCAGGCCATATGATGACGGATGCATTGGCATTAGGATTAGCATATGTAGCGTTCCGCTTTGGTCGTCGTACTGCGGATAAATCACGGACTTTCGGCTATATGCGCTTTGAAGTGATTGCAGGTCTGATCAATTCTCTAACATTGTTTGGGATTGTTGGATGGATCATCTATGAAGCGATAGTACGCTTTCAATCACCACAACCCGTTCTTGCGGGACCGATGTTTATCGTCGCAATTGTTGGTATGTTGGTGAATATCTTTGTTTTATGGTATCTCACACGAGATGATACGGATCATGTAAATATCAAAGGTGCGATTCTGCATGTGATGGGTGACTTATTGGGTTCTGTTGCTGCAATTATTGCTGCAATCGTCATCTGGTATTCAGGTTGGACATCGATTGATCCGATTTTGTCTGTGCTTGTATCATTACTTGTATTGCGCAGTGCATGGTCTTTGTTTAAACAAACCATTCATATTTTATTAGAAGGTGCGCCTGCCAATGCCAATACCGCAGATATCACCACTCACTTATTAAAATCCGTTCAAGGCATTCAGAAAATTAGCCATATTCATGTATGGATGATCACTTCAGGAAGAGCAATGGCAACATTACATGTCCAACCTGAAGCAGATGTTGATATCAAGACACTCACCGAACAAATTGAGGATGAATTAAAAACCAAATTTGATATTGAACATCCAACTGTCGCGATTGATTGGCAAGGTGATAGTACCTGTAGCCTTGAAAAACCGACAAAAATTGATCCTCATGCTGGACATAATCATTAAGATTAATATGGATCAAGCACAAATCGCCACAAGGTCATTGATTGTTGCTTTGTGGCATCCACATTTTGAAATTCACTTTAGTTTTAAAATCGATTTGAAAAATAGAAAATTTAACCGCACTGCTCTTCTGCAATATGTTTTGCCATATCAGACAGAACATGACTGACATGCGTATCAGCGATTTCATATAAGACTTGTTTGGCCTGACGTTCACTTTTCACCAAGCGTGCTGAACGTAATAAACGTAAATGATGACTAACCAAAGATTGCGACAAATCGAGTGCTTCGCAGATATCGCCAACTGGACTAGGTCCACGCATACAGAATAAAAGAATTCTGAGACGTGAAGCATCTCCTAAAAGTCGAAAAGTTTCAGCCAGAATAATAATCTCGTCTTGCGATATTTCTGTTGAGCCGTCTTTAAAAGTCATATATTAATCACAATCGTTGTTCATAATTTTTCATCATAAAAGATTCTACTCTTGTGCTTCTCATAAGGACAAGACTTAATCGCGATAAAGTATTTTTCTGGAGATGCGGTTTTATCAAGCTTAAATAAAAAACCAACTCTTTATTTCTAATGTTTAAAACACGAATCAAAAACATCTAAGTACGAAACAAGCATACTAAAAACATAAAAAATTGAATTTAATAAATATATTCATTCAGCCTATCAACACTTCATAAAGATTGATTGAGTTGTAACTTCAGTTTCTTTCCACAAGCAATAATGGTTTTTCGATCGGCATCAATTGCGCCATAAGCAATCGCCATTACCCGCATTTGCAGGGTAATATCATAATGCGGATAAGAGGCCGAGCGATGAAATAAACGGGCATCGATTTCCAGCATTTGCGCAAAGTGATGTAATTCCTCCAGTGTATCTGCCATCAAATGACACCATTCTTGCCCTTTAAACGGAACTTTTGCGCGATCGACATACACACTCATAACAAGATTCATTTTCCCTATTTCGGATTGATTATCCCATGAAATTCATCCATGATTGAATACAAATTCAAGGTATAGCAAAGCGTCATTTGATGACAAAATATAATGAAAATTTATCCAGCCACACCAATCCATCTCAAGCAACTCAATCAGCTTGCCTGCACCACATATCACCAACATTTTGCTGATCTTTGGTTAGAACAAGGCCTACAAAATTTTCTCAATCAAAATTTTAGTTTAGAAAATTTGTCCGAATCTCTGCGAGATCCTGATCAAGTTTGGCTATTGCTGGAAAATGAACAAGCGCAAATTATTGGATATGCCAAGTTAAATCTCAACCAATATGAACCACATTTAGATATTACTGGTGCAGAATTACAGAAAATTTACTTGCTTAAAGAGCCGGTTGGGAAAAATTTTGCATCTTCGCTTATGCAAAATGCGATTGATATTGCACGTGAATATCAACAAGCTTCTGTATTTTTGGAAGTATTAACAACCAACACCCGTGCAAAAAAATTCTATCAAAATTTTGCTTTTATAGAGAAATTAAGCATCGACTTTAAAACAGATTTATATGATATTGGTATGGATTTAATGCAACTCGAATTAACCTCAAGATAATGAAAAAATACCTGATTAGTGCATGTCTTGTGGGTGAAAATGTGCGCTACGATGCCAAGAACTGCCTACAACACAAGCTTAAACAACTGTTAGACAAGCAACAAGCCGTAGTGATTTGTCCTGAAGTTTCAGGCGGCTTAAGTACACCTCGGCAACCTGCAGAAATCGTAGGTGGTGATGGTTATCAAGTTTTAAAGGGGCAAGCCAAAGTAAAAGATGCCAATGGTGATGATGTTTCAGCTGAATTTATTCTAGGTGCAGAAAAAACCCTAAAACTCGCCCAATACCATCAAGTGACACATATTATTTTAAAAGCCAACAGTCCTTCTTGTGGTTCACAGATGATTTATGATGGATCATTTTCAGGGCATAAAATATCAGGCAAAGGGGTTACTGCAGCTCTACTCGAACAACATGGCTTTAGCGTACTCACTGAAGATGAGTTTTTAAAGCAGTTAGCGCAAGAATAAGTCAGTATAAATAAAAAGAGAGCCAAAGCTCTCTAAATGAAACGTAAATTTTAAAATAGTATTATTGTTTATTTTCAGCCATTTTATCTGCTTTTGCTGCCCAATACGTGGCTAAAATAGGTCCAGAAATATTATGCCATAAACTAAAAATAGCACTTGGTACTGCGGTTATTGGAGATGCAGCAAAATGTATTGCCGCTAAGGTCACACCTAAGCCAGAATTTTGCATCCCCACTTCAATCGCAACAGCTTTAGAGTCAGGATAAGATAAGTTGAATAGGCGACTTGCCCAATAGCCTAATAAAAAGCCTAAACCATTATGTAAAATCACCACACCCAAAATCAGTAAACCCGATTGTAAAATTGAAGCCTTACTGGCTGCAATAATTGCCGCCACGATCACCACAATGGCGACTACAGATATTAGAGGCATCACTTGAATATATTGCTCGGTCTTTTGTTTAAATAGGCTTCTTAAAATCACGCCCAAAATAATTGGAAAAATCACCACTTTAAGAATATCGATGAACATTGAACCCGCATCAATCGGAATCCACTGGCTGGCTAAAACATAGAATATCGCTGGTGTCAAAATAGGCGCTAAAAACGTTGAAACAGATGTACATGTGACGGATAGAGCTGTATTTCCTTTGGCCATATAGGTGATGACATTGGATGCTGTCCCTCCAGGGCAACAGCCGACAAGGATTACTCCTACCGCAATTTCGGGTGGTAAATTAAAAACTTTACAGAGCAAGAATGCCACACTGGGCATCACCACAAAATGTGCAACGACACCAATCACAACCGCTTTGGGATTTGACAAGACATTCTTAAACTCATCCACGGTCATGGTCATGCCCATTCCCAGCATGATAATCCCTAAAACCCAGGGAATATATGCTTTCATCCAGACAAATGCTGCTGGAAAACATAATGCAATAAAGGCAAACACCACAACCCACAAGGCAAAAGTTTTTTGTACAAACTGACTAAAACGTAAAATTGCTGACATTGTCCCTACCCAAGCAGATTGAGGATTTCGGCTTATCTTAAAGCAAGATATTTTAAAGCAGTAATATTTCTCAAATGATGCAAGTCTTGATGCTTATGCTGCGTTGAGAATCTCTTTTGAGATCAGGCGTTTTACACCCACAGCCAGCATTTCTTGCCATGCATGTTGTAAAGAACCATGTAAATCAATTGCTTTGGTAGCGTCCGAAATCACAAAGGCTTTAAAACCTAACTTGGCGGCATCCATGGCCGTCCATGCGACACAGAAGTCTGTCGCAATCCCCACAATATACACTGTATCTATACCGCGCTCTTTAAGATAGCCCGCCAAGCCTGTAGTGGTTTTATGATCGGCTTCCATAAAGGCTGAATAACTGTCAATTTGGGAACGAAAACCTTTACGAATGATCAGTTGAGCAGTTGGTATGTTTAGATCAGGATGGAATTCAGCATCTTGGGTCCCTTGTATGCAATGGGATGGCCACAATACTTGCGGGCCGTAATCTAAGCTGATCAGGTCATAAGCTTTACGGTTGGGATGATTCTCAACAAATGAAATATGGTTTTCAGGATGCCAATCTTGGGTCAGTACGATATTGTCAAAATGTAGTGCCAATTGATTAATGGTTGGAATGATTTGCTCAGCATAGGCAACTTCTAAATTTCCCCCTGAAGTGAAACCATTTTGTACATCAACAACGATCAAGGCGCTACGCTCAGATTGCAACATTTCCCTACCCTTATATTGGCCCAATGACTATTATTTTAATCGTAAAAATTTAAATATTCGATGACTCAACATACAATAAAAAAGCATACTTTTGCGAGCGTCTTATCAAAATCAATCGTGAAATCATCTAGAACGGTTAGCTAGATTCTAAACGGCGAGGCTCAGCCATCCAATAGAAACTTATTTTCTAGCGCGGATGGATTTCACCCTGTATTTGAATTAAAACTGCACGCTGTTCAATTTGGATAAAAAAATGAAAATTAAAAAAATTGCTTGGAAATGTGAGTGATTTGTTGCTTTTGTTAAAGAATTTCCAAGCTTTGACTAAAGCATATTGTTCTGACACGCTGAATCAGTCATAATTTGCGTAAGCATTAGGCAATCTTTAAGATGATTGTTTCTCGCTCAAATCAAAATACTGCAACCATCCCAATCCATGTTTACTCAAACGCATGTGGATGGAAAAATAGGATATTTTTTTAAAATGACTCAGCAAGCACAGACCATTCAAGGCTCAATTGTCGCAATCGTCACCCCTATGTTTGAAGATGGCAGCGTAGATTGGAAGGGTCTCGAGAAGCTCGTTGAGTGGCACATAGAACAAGGCACTAATAGTATTGTTGCTGTCGGAACAACTGGCGAAGCATCTACTCTTAGCATGGCAGAACACACAGAAGTAATTAAAGAAATTATCCGTGTTGCCAATAAACGTATTCCAATTATTGCCGGTACTGGTGCAAACTCGACACACGAAGCGATTGAACTCACCAAAGAAGCCAAACAACTCGGCGCAGATGCCGCACTTTTAGTCACCCCTTATTATAACAAACCAACGCAAGAAGGTTTATTTCAACACTATAAGGCAGTTGCTGAAGCTGTTGATTTACCTATCATTCTGTACAACGTGCCTGGCCGTACTGGTGTAGATCTGCACAACGACACCGCAATTCGTTTAGCAGATATTCCTCAAATCGTAGGAATTAAAGATGCGACTGGCTATGTTCCTCGTGGTAAAGAGCTGATTGATGGCTTAAAAGACAAAAACATGGTGGTGTATTCAGGTGATGATGCGACTGCGAGTGAATTGATTCAGTTAGGCGCCCGCGGCAATATTTCAGTAACAGCAAATATTGCACCAAAAATCATGAGTGAACTTTGTGCCGCTGCAATTGCAGGTGATACTACAACAGCGAAAAGCAAAGATGACCAAGTTGCAAAATTAAACAATATTCTATTTTGCGAATCGAACCCAATTCCAGTGAAATGGGCACTTCATGAAATGGAATTAATTGGTACTGGCATTCGCTTACCATTAACTCCCCTAGCAGAACAATACCGTGCACCACTGCGTGAAGAACTCAAAGCAGTGGGTCTCATTTAATAAGAGCTTAGTATTATGCAATTACGTTTAGGTTTAACTCTTGCCATTTCAGCTTTAAGCTTGGCGGGTTGTAGTTCCCTTGGAATCAACAATGGTTCTTTAGATTATAAAAACACGACCACCGTAGAGCCACTTAGCTACCCTGAAGGTTCGACAGTTAGACCTGCAACGCCAATGTATCCAGCTCCTATTGTTGACCCACTTGCTCTTCAGCATGCACCAAAATTTGAAAATAAACGAGGCAATCGTTACGAAGTTCCTCGTCCAGATGTTGCTCAAATCAGTGCACCTGCTGATGAAGTTTCTGCATCAGCTGAAAGTGTTGGTCGTCCTCAAATTTTAACTGATGGAAATGGCAATCCACTGATCAAAATTGATGGAAATTCTGCTACAATTTGGCAGTACGCACTTGCGACCCTCAGTAGCTTAAATCATAAGGTTATCGGCCAAAGCAAAAATGCCAATGAGGCAACTGTTAAAATCGATAATTCAACCTATGTATTGAAGCTTACCTCCGTAGGTTCAAGTAACACGCTTGCTGTGTTTAACGCCGATAATAGCTTTGCAGACAAAGAAAAAGCTGCAGAACTATTAACCCAGATTTACCAAAACTGGCCAGCCTAGTCGTTCTAGGCAATTTTTTTTTGCAAAAGGTTCCCCCATGTTAAAACAAACCTTGCTCTATACTGGTAAAGCGAAATCTGTTTATGAAACAGATAGCGCGGATCATCTAATTCTAGTTTTCCGTGACGATGCTTCTGCATTTAATGGCGAAAAAATAGAGCAACTAGACCGTAAAGGTAAGGTGAACAACCGTTTTAATGCCTTTATCATGGAAAAACTGGCTGCAGCTGGTATTGAAACACACTTCGAAAAACTTCTTTCTCCAACTGAAGTTTTAGTGAAAAAATTGCAAATGATCCCTGTTGAATGCGTAATGCGTAACTATGCAGCAGGTTCACTATGTCGCCGTTTGGGTGTTGAAGAAGGTTTAGAACTTGTTCCACCAACGTTTGAATTGTTCTTCAAAGATGACGCTTTAGGCGATCCTATGGTGAACGAATCTCAAGCAATTGCATTGGGTTGGGCAAATGCTGAACAATTGGCACAAATGAAAGAATTGACTCAAAAAGTCAATGTTGTGCTTAAAGATTTATTCGCTCAAGGCAACATGCTTCTTGTTGATTTTAAACTTGAATTTGGCGTGTTCCATGACCGTATCGTATTGGGTGACGAATTCTCTCCAGATGGTTGCCGTCTATGGGATAAAGACACCAAGAAAAAACTCGACAAAGACCGTTTCCGTCAAGGTTTAGGTGGTGTTGTTGAGGCTTATGAAGAAGTGGCTACACGCATTGGTGTAGATCTTTCAGATATCTAATTTTAGATACTGATTCTTCAGAAACCGAGCTTTTTAGCTCGGTTTCTTATTTTAAAATGCTGATTTTTCTAATAGATAATCATATAAATTTTCACCAGCTTTTTTCTGAAAGCGGTTTTCAAATAAAGGTACCAAAAACTCAGGATTAATTTGTGGGAAGCTGGTGTCCTCAAAATCTTCATCGGATGAGTCTGCATATTGAATAATGACAATAATTTCTTCACCCTGTTGGTTTTTTAATTTTCCTTGTATTCTTAAATCTTGTAATGCTTGAATAATGGTCTTTTGATACTGCGCTTGTAATTCGCTATATTGCTCATTTGTATAATCCTCTCCCAAATCCTGATACAAAGCCGTGATTGCATTGTGAACACGATTATTGGCAGTACTTGAACAACTCCATTCTGAAATCCACCATGCTTCATAGACGTCTTCAAAGGTTTTTAATTGTTCTAATGTGCATCCTACATAAAAGAAACCACAGAAATCCTCAACCATTCCCAAACCAATAGCACATAAATGCTGATCTTGTGTAAGCTGCTGAATTTCAGCGAAAGCATCTTGGATATCTTGGTAAATCACTGAATATAAATGGTCTTTATTCATCATCATGTTCTTATCATTCACAATTTCAATACAGAGTTTACTATCAAAGCATAAATTCTGTATATAAACCATTCACCGAGGTTGGCATTTAGCATTCGTAAAAAATTGAGCAATCGACGACTTAAAAATACTGTAAATTATTTTTGAAAAAGCGTTGCGATGAAACTTTAAACATTAAAACTTGACCTTACAATTATGGTAAGGTTTATCTTAAGTTTAAGTCTTCTTAGAGCAGGGTGAGATATGGAATTTTATATTGAAAATATGACCTGTGGTGGTTGTGCACGTGGTGTAACCAAAGCAATTCAATCTGTAGATGAAAATGCTAAGGTGATTGCCGATCCACCAAGTCACAGTGTTAAAGTTGAAACAACAGCAACACAGCAACAAGTGGTTGATGCTTTATCAGAAGCGGGCTTTCCTCCACGCTAAGCTGATTGGATAAAGTTAAAAGGGCTATCAATTTAAGGTAGCCCTTTTGCATTAAAGCAAATATAAACTGATCAAACTGGGCTCTGTCAGGGGAATTATACGTCTGTATAGCATTGATCAAACACAGCTTTTTCTGATGTAAATTGTTGATCATCACTCTATTTCATCAACTTGATTCAATATCATCGCCTCATCACTGAGCCATTCAAAATCATACGCTTTATCAATAATTTCAAAAGATTGTGTATCAAATTTCCCATAAAACATCGCATGATAAAATCTAGATTTCTAAACTGAGAACACTTTAAATAACCATACACTTTGCAGATTTTATTCTATTTATATTTTTAAAAGTTGTTTTCTAAATAATCTCAAGCTCACTATGATCACAACAAACCGTTACAAAAAGAGCTACAAAATAGAGTTATGCGTACATTATCAAAACGATATTCATTAAGCCTGACCGCCAGCTTAGTTTTTACATTTCTGTATCCACATGCATACGCTGCGGAACAGATTCCAGCCACCCAAGAAATTAAAACACTTGATACCATTGTTGTCACAGGTACACGTTCGCTAAAACGTTCTAAAACAGATTCCTTCCAACCGATTGATGTGATTAGTGCAGCGGAATTGACAGAACGTACAGGTTCAAGTGAGTTAGGTACGGCGCTGGCTAAAATTATCCCCTCGATTAACTTTCCTCGTCCAACCGTTGTCGATGGAACAGAACTCGTTCGCCCAGTGCAACTAAAAGGGCTTTCTCCTGATCAAGTTTTGGTTTTAGTGAATGGCAAACGTCGCCATACAGGGGCATTTATTAACCTTGGGGGCACCATTGGACGTGGTTCAGCACCGACCGATTTAAATGCCATTCCGATTTCTGCCATCAGCCGTATTGAAGTACTTAGAGAAGGTGCGTCTGCTCGCTATGGTTCAGATGCAATTGCGGGGGTCGTCAACATTATCTTAAAGTCTGATCCTAAAACAGGTGATGCTGGTATTCGTTACGGTATTTATAACAAAGGTGATGGTGAACAAAAACAATCCTATGTCTCGGGCGGTACTCAACTGGGCAATTATGGTTATGCCATTTTTTCCGGTGAATGGCAGGACAATGAAGCAACCAATCGTGCAGGTTTAGACTTTCGTGATCCAAATGCTACCACATACGGACAAAGAACCTTCCGTTTTGGTGATCCAAAATCTGATGAGGTTAAAGCTTCTGTTAATGCTGGTTTTGACCTCAGTGAGAGTGTTGAATTATATGGCTTTTCAACCTATAGCCATCGTAATGCAGAAACTGCTGGATTCTATCGTTTGAGTAATGCCTCGAACAATGTACCTGCATTATTTCCAAATGGTTATTTACCCCTGATTCGCGGTCAATTAGATGACTTTAGTGCTGTTGCAGGCTTACGTGGGGAAGTCGCAGACTGGCGCTATGATGTTTCAGCCAATTATGGCTTAAACCAATATGATGTAAATACAAAAACCATTAATGTCGATCTATACAAAGATACAGGTTCAACACCAAATTCATTCCATAATGGACAGTTAAAGAATATCCAAGCTGTTTATAATATTGATTTGTCAAAAGAATTTGAGATCTCTGCTTTTGCAAGTCCATTAAATGTCGCGTTTGGTACTCAATATTTAAACCAACAATATCAAATCAAAGCAGGCAATCCTGCCTCTTATTATAAAAGTGGTTCTTCAGGTTTATCAGGCTTTCGCCAAGCAGATGCCGGGAAATGGACACGTGACAGTTATGCAGGATATCTTGATTTAGAAACAGATATTACCCAAAAACTTTCAGCTTCTACAGCCTATCGTTATGAGAAATATGATGACTTTGGGGACACCAATAATGCATCTCTTTCATTACGTTATAAGCTTTTACCTCAAGTTGCGGTACGTGGCTCAGTTTCTACAGGCTTTCGCGCACCGAGTCTAGCACAACAATATTTCACTCAAACCTCTTCGCAATTGGTCAATGGACAGTTTGTTGAGGCAGGAACATTTCCAAGTTCTTCACAAGTTGCACAATTGCTCGGCGCAGAAGACTTAAAAGCTGAAAAATCAAAGAACTATAGTCTTGGCTTGGTATTTACCCCAACTAAAAACCTATATGTGACTTTGGATGCCTACCAAATTGATATTGATGACCGTATTAGCTTATCTTCAAATATCAATGCCAGCAGCCCCGCTGTTCGCGCTTATTTGGTGTCTAAAGGGATTACCGATACCAATTTCAGCACGGTACGTTTCTTTAATAATGCCAGTAATACTCGCACTCGTGGTGTAGATTTAGTTGCCAATTACCAATGGGAAAACCTGCCTTATGGCGAGTTAACCACATCTTTGGCTTATAATTTTAATCGTAATAAAGTCACCGATGTTGATAAAAACCCTGAAATTTTAAATGCTTTGGGTGTCAACCTTACCCGTTTAGACCGTCGTGAACAATATGGTCTATTGGCCGGAAGTACTCCTGAACATAAATTCAGTTTAGCCAATGATTATAAAATTGGAAATTTTGGTATCAATACCAATATCACGCGTTATGGAAGTTTTGAAACTTACAGTAACTCAGGTGCTGCCAGTGATCAGAAATTTTCTGCAAAATGGCTGTTGGATTTAGCACTAACATACCAATTAAACGATTGGAAATTTACTGTTGGGGGGGACAACATTACCAATGTTTACCCAGATAAAGATGTTTATGACATCAATAAGCCTACAGGCGGAAGTTTGCAATACAGCCAGTTCTCACCGTTTGGTTTTAATGGTGCATTCTATTACGGCAAAATTAATTATAAGTGGTAGAGATTAAAGTTAACTAAGGGCTTCCAACCGAGTTAAATGACTCGGTTTTTTATTCCTATAATTCGAAGAATCATTGGCCCACAAGTTTTTTCATTAAAATATCACCTCGGACACCTTCTCCAAAACTCCAATCTTCTAATTGGTTATACTGAATAACAATCATAATATCTTGCTTTGGAATCTGAAATTTTGCGTTGAGCTGATTGGTTAATTCATGTATAAACTCAGCTTTTTGCTCTGGGCTTCTTAGTTTACCCGCTGTGATATTAAATAAAATAAATTGAGAAGTCCTTTGCTTTTCCACCCCATAATTTGCATCAATAATTATATCTTCTGACTTTAATTGTTGAAAAAAATGGAAGCGATCATTTTTAGGCGTATTAAAGTAATTTTCCATACAGAATTGAGTTAAATCAGAAATCTGTGATTTCTGCTCTGCACTATAAGTATGTGCTGTTACAATACGAATCATGGGCATGTCCAAATCTCCTCAGGCATATGTTCCAATGCTGAAATAGCATTGGGTAAACCAATATAAAAAGCCAAATGTGTAACCATTTCCAAAATTTCTTCTTTGCTGATTCCCAGCTTTAAAGCATTTTGAATATGCCAATTTAATTGGCTATACCGTCCTAAAGTCATCAAAGCACTAATGGTCAGTACACAACGGGTTTTAGTATCTAATGCTTCTCTTTTCCAGATATCTTCAAAGAGTACGTCTTTACTCAATTCATAAAGTTTGGGTGAAATTTGAGCCAAATTAGAAATATCAATGGGTCTAAACATTGTGTGAACCTCTACTATGTCCTTGCTTTACTATGTAGGTATTTTATAATTTAAAAAATCAAAATATTTTTAATCAATACTTCAGGATTTATGAATTATGAAAAATCCAGTTAATCTTGATTTAGATGCTTTACGTTCTTTTGTTATAGGCATTGAACTTGGTAATTTTAATCTTGCAGCAAGTCAGCTTTATCGCTCTCCAGCCGCGGTAAGTGCGCATTTAAGAAAATTAGAAGAACAAACTCAATCTGTTTTAGTACAAAAGAAAGGACGTCATTTAGTCTTAACAAAACAAGGAGAAATGCTGTTTGAATCTGCTAAAAAAATATTAGAATGCAATGATAAAATACTTATTCAATTACAGCAAAATCAAAGTGATGGAGAAATTTATTTTGGTTTACAGGAAGATTTTGGGGATGGTTTGTTACAGTCTGTAATTGCTCAATTTATTCAACAATTTCCAAATGTTAAATTACATACTCAAGTAGATCGTAATGCGAATTTAATTCAAAAAATTGAAAAAAATAGTATTGATTTTGCCTTGATATGGCAACAAGATCATTTATCAAATCAATTTCAAACACTGCAATCAATTGCAACATTTTGGGTAAAGTATCCAGATTTTCAGTTGGGTCAATTGCTTCAAAACCAGCAATCTATACCATTAATTGTATTAAACCAACCTTGTATCCTACGTCAAATTGCAATTGATACACTCAATAAGCATCAATTACCTTGGCATATTGCTTATGAATGTAATTCCCTCAATGCTCTCTGGGCAGCTGTGCGTGCTGGGATTGGAATTTCGATTCGTTCTGATTTTTCTATTCCACAAGAGTTAGAGAAAGTTAGAAATCATTCACTTCCTCAGTTACCCGATTTTAATTTTGGTTTATATCATTCAGACAAAATGTTGAAGCAAATTGATCACTGTTTTATACAATGTATAAATAATTGTTTAAATTAACCGAGATTCATAAACCATCATTTCACCACCACTTTTATAGGTGCTGAAAAGATTTGATAGAAGTTTTGTGCATCGATCTGATATTTATAACCAGCCAAAACATATGCAGTGCCCTTTTCAGAGAAACTCAACTGACCATTTTTAATCTCATGTTTTGCAGAACCTGATAAAATGACAAAATTGCTGAGTTGCTGATTGAGTTTCGCTCCATCTTGCTGAACCAATTGCGCATTGAGTAATACTGGCTGTTCAGTTTTTACTTTGACATTCTCGGGTGCTTGAATATCAACGATATATTTCGCATAAAGTTGCGCAGAATTGGTGGTTATCCCGTAGGTCCCTGCAATATATAATTTTTTAAATGTTTCATCAGTCAATGCCCAAGGCCAAAAACTGATTCCACGGTGCTTGGTCGTTTCTAAAAGATTGATCAAATCAGCACGATAAGCAGGGTTATATGTTGAATTATATTTCTGAACATCGGCATTGATTTGTTTGGCGGCAATTAAAGTATTGCGACTATTGGGCATGCTTCCAACCAATAACCCTCGCGGTATCTCAGACAATTGTGACTGTGCACGTGCAACTTGATCTGCATTAAATGAGGTCGTGACGACTTGATTTTCAACTTGGTACTTTTTAATTTCATCCTGCATTTTTGCAACCAATGCTGGATTGGCACTTTTCATTTCGATCATCAATACAAAGTTTGGATTGTGCTTAAATGTAGTGAAATATTCTGCAAGGGTCGGTATTGGATAAGCTTTGTTTTTAGATTTTAATTGCTGAACCTGCGCAAGGCTCATTTCTTCAATTTTACCTGTTGAACGCGTAGTGCGATCCACTGTTGCATCATGCATCACCACAAGATGCTGGTCTTTTGTTAAATAAATATCGTTTTCAACAATATCTGCACCCAAAGCAACTGCATGTTTTGCACTTTCTAAGGTATTTTCATCTTCTAAACTTGGTACACCACGATGCCCAATAATAAAGGGTTTACGCAATAAAGTGTTTTTTGGAAATTGTTTTAAGACACTGGCAAATAGCGTACTTTGCGTTGTAATAATCCCATTCACACCTGAAGTCAAAATACTGGCAACATCCTGCGGATCATGTGCTGGTGTATCAACCCACACTGTCATTAAATGACGTTGAATAAAGCTGACACTGGGTTTGTTGGCAAGGCTATGCGGAAGAACCACGATGCGTGCATAGGCCTGATTAGTACGACGCATAATTTCAGAAAGACCAACATGACTCTCCTTTAAATTTTCGCGACTTAAATCTAATGCTGTTCGAAGCGTAGGTACAATTTGATGCGCAGACTTGAGTAAATCATCACTTTTGGACAATACAGTAATATCGCTCATATCGTGAGATTTAGAGAGTAATTTTAAGGCTTCAATGCTTTTGGGATCTTTGATTTCTAAAACAGGAATGGTATTGCGCTGTGGATTGGATAAATATTGTTGTAATGTTTCAACCACCTGCCCTGTCTGATCAAGCAAGTTTAAATTGGCATCTAATTGATAATATAACTGATTGGTTGAATTTAATGGACTGCTGGTAGTTTTAACTTTTTGAATCAGCGTCGGTGCCAAACCAACATTAGTTTGAATTTCTTGCACTTGAGTGACTTTATTGGCTAAGTCTGGCAACGCACTGGTTTGTTCAGAGACTTGAATATTTTTAACTTTTAAGACTAGGCCTGTTGCTGAAAGGCCGATGCCACCTTTGGCAGATCCTTGGTCAAGTTCTACATCTTGCATCAACTGGTGGTTTAAATAGTGTTGTACCCGTTGTCCAGACACCACAATGCTGGCTTTATACCATTGATTTGCTTTGATGTTCTCCGAGAATGCTTTCGTTTCAGAGACTTCCCATTGCCCGTTACTTTTATGCCGACCAAACTCCGTACCATTTTTTGCAGTGGTGTCTGTTCTGAGGGTAAATTGATAATAACTGCTTGGAATCACCCCCTGTGTTTCTGTGACATCATAAATCACACTGCCCCAACGCGAGTTATTGACAGCTTGGTCTAAAGTAAATTCGAGATCAATGCGATAGTTTTGTTGTTTCTCAAGATTTTGCGGTAATAAAATTGAGGTCGGACTGACTGAATTTGCTCGACCATCAATATGAAGCATCCCATTTTCAACATAGACGTTGCCGGCATTGTTGCCAGGAATACGCCAGCCTTGAGGGATTGTTTTTTGCTGAACAAAACTTTGTTGATAAAGTGTTTTAAGCTGCTGCGAAGCAAGTTTAGGCTGATTTTGGGTCGAAATTTTACTTGCAGGCTCAGCATGGCTCAACATCGGCAAAGAAATTAAAACAGCAAAAGATAAAACGGATAATTTCATAAAATTTCTAGAGCCTTTAAAATGTATTTTTAGCAAGCTACATTTCAAAGGCATTAGCCTAATTTAAATTTTGCCGATATTTTAAACCTTTATATGACACAGAACATCTATTTAAAAGATGCCTAAGCAAATAAACTTCACAACTACTGTTGCTGCTGTTCTTGTTGCCAACGACGTTGCTGTAAACGCTCACCTTCAACTTCACGCTTATTACGAGCAGACTCATATAATTTTGTGCCTTTCAATTCAGGTGGTAAATATTCCTGTAGCACAAAATTTTCAGGATAGTTATGAGGATAAAGATATTCCACACCATAGCCTTGTTGTTTCATAAGCTTGGTCGGTGCATTACGTAAATGGAGTGGCACAGGTAGGTTGGAAGTTTTTTCTGCAAGTTCTAAGGCTTTATTGATCGCCAAATAAGTGCTGTTACTCTTTGCACTGGTTGCCAGATAAACTGCGCATTGGCCTAAAATAATTCGACACTCAGGCATGCCTATCGCTTGAACCGAGCGGAAACATTCTCCCGCTAAAAGCAATGCATTTGGATTTGAGTTACCAATATCTTCTGAAGCAGCAATCAACATACGACGAGCGATAAAAACCGGATCCTCACCGCCTTTAAGCATACGTGCCATCCAATACAACGTTGCATCAGGGTCACTACCCCGAATAGATTTAATAAATGCAGACACCAGATCATAATGCTGCTCACCTGATTTGTCATAGCGTGCAATGTTCTGTTGCGCAACTTTGACCACGATCGCATTGGTCACAATATTTTCTATATCGGACTCAAAGGTGCTAGCAATTAAATCGATTAAATTTAGTGCCTTACGTGCATCACCCGCAGCAAATTGAACCAACGCATCAAATTCTTCAATCTGGATATGCCGGTCTTGTAAAAATTTATCTTGTTGAATTGCGCGTAAAATGAGTTCTTGAATCGCCTCATTACTTAAGCCATTTAAGGTATAAACCTGACAACGTGACAACAAAGCACTGTTGACTTCAAATGAAGGGTTTTCGGTTGTTGCACCAATCAGGGTAATTTTGCCTTTTTCGACAGCATTTAATAAAGCATCTTGTTGAGACTTATTAAAACGATGAATTTCATCAATAAATACTACTGGTGTTAATAAATCACCACTTTCAGCAATCACCTCACGTAGCTCCTTTACCCCCGTATTTAAAGCAGATAAGCTGATAAATGGGCGATCAACCGCTTGCGCCAATAACAAAGCGATTGTCGTTTTTCCAACACCAGGAGGCCCCCAAAAAATAATTGAGGGTAAATGCCCTTGATCAATCATTTGACGGAGTGGTGCTGCGACACCGAGTAAATGATCTTGCCCAATAATTTCAGACAAATCACGTGGACGTAAACGTTCTGGAAGCGGAATTTGAGTGTCTGACATACTGCTTTTTTAATTGATGAATGCTGCCCTTAGTCTACTATGGAAAATCATCAATATTACACTTTTAGCTTTAAAATAATCGATTCTGTAAAACATCCATTAATGATGCCTGAAATACTTGGCCATGACTGAGATGTGGATAAAGCATCAATTTTGCATCTACACCTTTGCTGGCCAAATCTAAAACCAATTGACGGTTATTTTGAATCATCTCCCGATCTGCATTTGGGCTGATTGGTCTAGTTGTAGACTGAATTATGTCACCTTCCATTACCCACAATTTTTTATTTTTTAGTTGTTCAGGCTTGGCTTTTCCAACAGCTTTAAGCAGTCGCGAATCTGCCCATGTGAGAGATGGACTGGCTGAAAAATAGTGTGAAAACTTATTATCTGTGCTTTGACTATTTAAAAGGGTATCTAAAACAAACAAACCACCATAAGAATGTCCCCACAAAGCGGTACGTTGCTCATCCAGTTTTACTTGCGTATTGACCCACGGCATAATTTTTTCAAACAATACCTGTCTAAATTGCGCACTTCCCCCTGCCATACGTTCAGGATTGCGTGGATCAACAGTTACTTTTCCAGATTCATCCGCAGGTGTGTAGTCTACAGATCTTGAAGCAGACTCAAACGGTAATTGGGTTTGATAGCCGATTGCCACCAACACTGGGCTGTCTTGTTCTGAGAATTTTTTCAACAGTGACTCATCTAAACGCGCCATAGCAGAGTTGCCATCTAACATAAAAACAGCAGGTAAAATCTTATTTTTATTGATGTGTTTAGGAATACCGACCCAAACTTTATAATAACGTTGTTGATCTGCGGATTTAAAATTTTTTACTTGGAATTGATAATAACTGGAGCCTTGCTCCGCAATATTTGGCCCTAAAGCTTGCAAAGCTGGCTTTGCATAAACATTGGAGTGAATACCAAAACTCAGGCTGATAGCACATAGACAAAAGGTACTTTTTTTCAACAGCGAAGATAAAGCAAACATTTTAAAACACATCAAACTGGAGGGCTTAGTTATCATATTACTATTTGATAATGATTATCAATTCATAAATGAATTAACGCACCCATCTTACAATGTACTCATCAATTTCTTCTTCATTGACTTCGGTTTCGGAGATACAACGCCCTGCAGCAGATTTTCTCGCTTTAATCACATTGCTTCTTGAGCCTGTGATCAGATAGTGCCATGCCGGTAAATTTTTACCTTCATGCACACGGCGATAAGCACAACTTGAAGGCAACCAATGAATATTGGCTAATTTTTCAGGGCTTAATTGAATACAGTCGGGTACATAATTTAAACGGTTGGGATAGTCAGAACACTGAGCGGTCGTACAATCGAGGAGTTTACAAGACACTTTAGTATAGGCAATTTCATGTGTGTCATCATCTTCTAATTTCACCAAACAGCACAGCCCACAACCATCACACAATGCTTCCCACTCAGTCGGATTTAACTCAGACAGCGTATAATTCTTCCAAAACTGGGGACGTATCTCAAAGGTCATGGCATAACATTAAAGTCATATAAGGCGGAATAATTATACCAGTATAAAAGCAGAAATTAGAAAAATTAAAACAGAACAAACCTTTACATATTTCTTTATTAATCACACTTTCTAAACACAACTTCACAAGTAAGTCAGGTTTTTCTGCATATACTGAAAATACATAACAAAAATATGGAGATGAATATTATGTTCCGTTGGGCAATTATTTTCGCTGTGATCGCCTTAATCGCAAGTTTATTCGGTTTTGGTGGTGTTGCGGGAATGTCTAAAGACTTCGCAGTCATTCTTCTCGTTGTCGCTGTAATCCTCGCGATTGTTGGATTTATTTCGAGAGGAAAAGTTTAACTTTTCCTGATCAATTTTCAATAAAAAGAGAAGAACCCCGGTTCTTCTCTTTTTCATTTGAAAACTATCTTTTCTATTCATAAATTTTCACATTTCAATTGTAAATATTCCAAATTTAGTCATTTGAATCTTATATATTTATGCTTTAATCAATCTCATTCTCGCCAATAGACAAGGATTAACCGATGGCTCTTGCAATCAAAACTCGTGAAATTCAATACCAAGCAAAAGATGGAACAACTTTAATCGGTTATTTTGCTGCGCCTGAATCCGCACAACAAGTTGCAGGCGTGATTGTTGGTCCTGAATGGTGGGGCCGAAACGAGTATTCTGAACAACGTGCTCGAGAGTTGGCACAACATGGTTTTGCTGCGCTGGCAATTGATATGTATGGTGATAAAAAAACTACGACTGTTGCGACTCAAGCTCAAGAGTGGATGATGCAAACTTTCCAAAATGAAAATACCATTGTTGAGCGTGCGGCTTCGGCTCTCGCTGCTTTGGCAGAACAGCCAGAAGTAGATGCAAACCGACTGGCGGCAATTGGATTCTGTTATGGTGGTAAAGTGATATTAGATTTGGCACGCTCAGGTGCAGAATTAAAAGCTGCCATTACTTTCCATGCAAATTTATCCGCACGAAATGCAGCGGAATCAGGAAAATTTAAAGCGCAAGTTCTTGTCCTGCATGGTGAAAAAGACAGTATGGTGTCTTTGGCGGATGTAGAATCGTTTAAACAAGAAATGAATCATGCTCAGGTAAAATCTGAAGTGATCATCCTTAAAGATGCTAAACATGGCTTTAGTAATCCTCAAGCAGATGAAAAAGCAAAAGCAAATGGTGTAGATCTAGGTTATAACGCAAAAGCAGAGAAAGACGGATTAGCAGCAATGTATGATTTATTAGACCGTACCTTGGTTTAACCTACTCTGGCTTAATTAAAATACGTTCTACATTGATTGAGACAACAAAACGAGGAATTCGAAATGACTGAAAAAGTATGTCCTTATTGTGACTTTGACGAATTTGATATCATTGATAAAAATGAATTTGGTGCAATTTTGCCTGAACACCAGCCTTTGTCAAAAGGTCATTCAGTTATTATTCCTTTGCGCCATATTGATTCTTTTTTTGAAGTTTCAGAGAAAGAACGAAAAAGCCTTTCCTCTTTATTGGAACTCGCTCGTAACGAGCTTAAGATTCGCCATCAACCTGAAGGTTTTCATATTGCCTTTAATGATGGGCATGTATTTGGTGAAGATCAAAGTGGACACTTCCATATTCATATTATCCCACGTTATAAAAATGAACCGCTTAAACTCGATAAGCGCTGGGGTATCGTGAACGAAAGTTAAGTTGTGGATACAAACTCATTTGAAAGACGCTCTGGCGTCTTTTTTTATGCAAATTGAATGCTCAGGTTTAAGATAATTTTCCGCAATAAATTTATCTTGGTTATACTGACTATCTAATTTTTACGCTAGATTGTTATGTCGCAATTTTCATTTTCAGATGCGCTATTGACTTGGTTTGATCAACACGGGCGCCATGATTTACCTTGGCAAGTGGCTGATGATCCCTACAAAGTTTGGGTATCTGAAATTATGTTGCAACAAACTCAAGTCAAAACTGTACTGCAATATTTTGATAAATTTATCCAACGTTTTCCAACCGTCGATGACTTGGGTAAAGCCTCTTGGGACGATGTAGCCCCCTATTGGGCAGGATTAGGCTACTACGCCCGTGCAAGAAATTTGCATAAAGCAGCAGGCGTGGTCAGCCAGCAGGGGCATTTCCCACCAAGCTTAGAACAATGGGTGGAACTTCCAGGTATCGGTCGCTCTACTGGTGGCGCATTGATGTCACTTGGCTTACGCCAATACGGCGTCATTATGGATGGCAATGTAAAACGTGTTTTGGCCCGTTTTTTTGCCATTGAAGATGACCTGAGTAAACCCATCCATGAACGAGCCATGTGGCAACTGGCGGAAAGCATATGCCCAACTGAACGCAACCATGACTATACCCAAGCAATTATGGATTTGGGCGCAACCATTTGCACACCAAAAAAGCCACTCTGCTTATACTGTCCCATGCAACAACATTGCCAAGCCCATCAACAGGGGCTAGAAACCGAACTGCCTTATAAGAAAGCTAAAAAGCCTGTTCCAGCTAGAACTGCCACAGTGTTATTAATTGAGTCAGATCAACAATGGTTATGGGAACAGCGTCCTAACAGTGGTTTATGGGGAGGCTTATGGAGTTTACCGATTTTTGAAAACGAGCTCGCGTTTCAACAGCTTTGTCAAAGTCTAAAGCTTATTTCAACTGTTGAATCTGTCCAAATCTCGCATAGCTTTACCCATTTCACTTGGATTTTGAATGCACATATTGTTCGAGTTGAATCAGACCAAAAAGAATACCTCCAGGCTGAACTTGGGGGCGAATGGTTAACACCACAAAAAGCTACACAAATGGGTATCCCGACAGCCATGAAAAAATTGATCTCAGCAGTAAAAATATGACATAGTCAGACACGGGTATTCTAAGCATATTTCAATTTTAATTTGCCCTTTTGAAACTTGAAAAAAAGGATTTCTCGTGTCACGTAGCATCCAATATTGCTTGATGGCTTTGCTTGCCATTATTTTAACTGCATGTACCACTGCACCTAAAAAACCAAGCTCATCTAAGCCACAGCTTCCACAAGCTCAAATTAACCGCCTAAAAGCAATGTCAATGCCAACCCGATTGGCAATTCCTGTAGATGGAGTAAAACCACAAAACCTCACAGATACTTGGGGTGCATCTCGCAGTGCTGGGCGAGCACATGAAGGAATTGACATCATGGCTTCACGTGGAACCAAAGTTTACAGTAGCACTGAAGGTGTAATTACCAGTTTAAAGAGCAATAATCTAGGTGGCAAAGTGATTTGGCTCATCGGGCCAGGCGGTGTTTATCACTATTATGCACATCTAAATGATCACAAACGTGGATTACAAGAAGGTGATTATATTAAAAAAGGCCAGCTAATTGGCTATGTGGGAAATACGGGAAATGCACGACATACTGCACCGCATTTGCACTATGGACTATACTTAAGAGGTAAAGGACAAGGTGCAGTCAACCCCTACCCTTATTTACGTTAATTTTAGATTGAATCAATTTAGGAATATTCCATGTCAGAAGCATTGCTTGAGCGTTTAGTTGAATTTGCAGAATCAGGCAATCAACAAAAAATTGCCCTCAATGGACAAAATCATCAAGGCTGGATTATGGAAATCACCGATGAAGCATTAATGATCAGTACTGGCTTTGCAGACAAAGCGGGTAAAGATATTTGGGTAAATTTTAAAGATTTAGAACATGCGCAACTTTCCTATTGGGACAACAAACAAGATCAATGGGTCGAATTTAAACTTTAGACAATTAAAACTTAAATCAATCAGAACAATGGTAGATCTTTTATGACAAATAAACGCTGTGGTTGGTGTTCAGATGATCCTATTTATATTGAATATCATGATCAAGAGTGGGGTAAATCCAATCGAGATGAACAGCATTTATTTGAAATGCTTTGCCTAGAGGGGCAACAAGCAGGTTTATCTTGGATTACTGTTTTAAAAAAACGTGAAAGCTATCGCGCCCAATTTTTTAACCACCCGATTCAAACCATTGCCAATTTTACTGAACAAGAGCTTGCACTAAAATGTCAGGATACTGGGTTGATTCGCCATATCGGGAAATTAACAGCGATTCGTGACAATGCCATTGCATGGCAAAACATGAAAGCTCACGACATTGATATGGTGAACTGGTTATGGGATTTCGTAGACCAGCAAGTACAGCTCAATGATGTCCCTGATTATAAATTAGCGCCTGCACAAACCGAAACCAGTCAAAAGCTTTCCAAAGCGTTAAAAAAGAAAGGTTTTAAATTTGTTGGTCCAACCACTTGCTATGCCTTTATGCAAGCAGTGGGCATGGTCAATGACCATGAAAATGATTGTATATCCCGCTAAAAGTTTAACTGAGCAAACAGGAAGGATTCACATGTCAAATAATACGTTTCATGCTTATGCTGCCTTAGAGGCAGGTGCAGCACTTGTGCCCTATCAATTTGATGCAGGTGAATTACAGCCTCATCAGGTCGAAGTCAAAGTTGAATATTGCGGTTTATGCCATTCCGATGTTTCAGTGATTAACAATGAATGGGGAAATTCAGTTTTTCCAGTGGTTGGCGGTCATGAAATTATCGGTACCATCATTCAACTGGGTTCAGAAGCGAAAGGATTAAAAGTCGGTCAACGTGTTGGTATCGGCTGGACTGCGGAAAGTTGTCAGCACTGTGATCCGTGTGTTAGTGGTCAACAAGTGCTTTGCACAGGAGGTTCAGTTGCAACCATCGTTGGTCATGCAGGCGGGTTTGCAGATAAGGTCCGTGCAGGTTGGCAGTGGATTATTCCTTTTCCTGAAGATTTAAACCCTGAAAGTGCTGGTCCTTTATTATGTGGTGGTATCACTGTTTTTGACCCAATTTTAAAACATCAAATTCAAGCAGTTCACCATGTCGGTGTGATTGGGATTGGTGGCTTAGGTCATATGGCCATTAAAATACTCAAAGCTTGGGGTTGTGAGATCACCGCTTTCACATCGAGTTTGGATAAAACAGATGAACTTAAAGCAATGGGAGCAGACCATGTGGTCAATAGTCGCGATGCCGATGCGTTAAAAGCGCAACGTGGCAAATTTGATTTATTGCTCTGTACGGTAAATGTGAGTTTGGACTGGAAAGCATATCTAAATACACTGGCACCAAATGGCACAATTCATATGCTAGGTTTAGTCCTCGAACCTATGCCGATTCCTGCGGGTGCACTGATTGGCGGTGCAAAATCAGTGACTGGTTCACCAACGGGCTCCCCTTTTGCATTGCGTCAATTATTACAATTTGCAGCACGCAAAAACATTGCACCGCAAATTGAAGTTTATCCAATGTCAAAAATTAATGAGGCTTTGGAGCGACTTCATTCTGGAAAAGCCCGTTATCGTATCGTATTAAAAGCGGATTTCTAATTTAAGTCTGACCATCCATCACGGTTTATCAAGAACCGTGAATGGAATAAGGCTGTCGTGGTATGCGTTTGCTCAAAGATCAGTTAAGCCACACTCTTGGCTAACAATTCACCCCTTACCCAATCTGCCAATAACATAATTGCATCCTGAATCTCTTCCGACAGTTCATGCCCTGCATTTAAGCGAATACAATTGTTATAACGGTGATCCTCACCAAAAATAATCCCTGGCACAATATTGATACTGTATTGCTGGGCATAATAATACAACGCCAAACTATCAATCTGCTCTGGGAACTGTAACCACAAGGCATAACTTCCCTGCGGTTGATTTAGACGAATCTCTACCCCATAAAAAGCATGTTGAATAAACTGTAGATATTGCGCAACTTGAGTCATCAACTTAGGGCGTAACTCACTCAAATGCTGACGATAGGCTCTGCTATAAATCAAATCAGCAAGTCCCAATTGCAATGGTGTATTGACCGAAACATTTTGTAAAATCAACTTGGCATGTAAGTGCTGTAAACGTTGTGGTAAACAGAACCAACCTACCCGATAAGAGGTCGACAACGACTTGGAAACCGATCCGCAATAAACCACATAGCCCTGTTGATCCCAATATTTAATCGGTAACGGGCGTTTGGCATTAAAGCTACATTCAGCATAAATATCATCTTCAATCACGTAACACTGATACTTCGCTGCCAGCTGTGCAATTTTTTCTTTCTCGGCATTAGTCAAACAGAAGCCTAAAGGATTTTGAAAATTGGCGGTTAATAAACAGACTTTTGCAGCTGAGTTTTGCATCTCTTGTTCTAAACGATCTAGATCAAAACCTTCGGTATTGGCAGGGATTTCAATAATTTTTCGTTTGAGCAACGCCAACAATTGCAACTGACCATTATAGTTTGGTGTGGGCACAATCACACTGTCACCGATTTGGCTAAGGCTTTGAATCATCACAGACAATGCTGGCATACAACCATTGCTGATATAAATATCTTCTTTGGCAATATAAAAACCATCTTCAGCCCAATGTGCTGACAAAGCCTCTCTTAGCTGAAGGTGCCCTTGGCGGTCATTATATAAAAAGTCTTCAGGTTTACTGTGCTTTAAAGCACGTTGTATTGAACGGCGTAATGCCTCTACAGGAACTAGATTAGGCGATAACTGAATCGAACCTAAATGGATCAGTTTATTATTGATTGCTGCTTCATGAATTTGAATTTGTAAGTCTAGATTTGAAACCTCACGCGCTCTCGACTTAAAATCAGGATGGTCAGGTACAGCTATCTGCGGAATTTTTTGCTGTGATTGAACAAAATAGCCAGACTTTTCTTTGACATAAATCAAACCTTGTGCTTCAAGCAATTCATAACAACTTTTTGCTGTATTGAGACTAATATTTTGCAACGCAGCAAATTTTCGTAAAGAACTAAGTCGTTGCCCAACAACCAACTCACCGCAATAAATTTTCTGTGCAATTTGCTGTGCTAATGTTTGATATTGAAAAGCCATATCTGTACTCAAATTTTAATATTTGTTGTATCTGTATCTATAAAGTTAACAGATTTATGCTTGTTTCACAGCCAATTTTTACAAACAAATTGATTTGAAAGGAGAAAAAAATGAGAACGATCGCTTTAATCAGTATTGTCTTTGGATTAACTGCTTGCCAACCTCAACACGTAAATCAAGCTGCTCAGAAACAACATTTTGTATGTAAATCTTTGATTGAAGGCTTTTTAAAAACACAAAATTTAGGTGAATACAAACTTGATCATTTAGAACCAACTTTACATCAGACCGCACCTATCCGAAACTACCGCTACCATGCCAGCAGTGATCAGCGGATGAAAATTAATATTCCTGTGCAAAAAGACTTGGCGTTTAAATGCCTTCAGACAGCAAATGATCATTTTGAAATCCAATTGGTTAATCCACACCAACCCCGTAGCCAAACTTTACTGAGTCTGGATTTACCGCCACAAAAGACTATCGAAACTTTGACAGCTTTTGCGTTAAAAACTCAATAAATAAACGAACACGCTTTGGTAAATGTTCCTGTTGATAATACACTGCATGGATGTGTTGCTCGTAAAGCTCTATTTGATCTTCAAATAGAGCGATCAAGCGTCCTTGCTTTATATCTTTTAAAATCTCAAACTCAGACAATCTCGCAATTCCATGCCCGCGTAAACACAATTGGCGGACAGTTTCACCACTAGATGCTTTGATTTTTGGTTTGACAGTAAGCCTTTCTCCATTGACTCGAATCGGCCAAGTATTTAAACGACTGACTTTGCTAAAGCCAATTTGCCTATGATTTAAAATATCTTGCGGTGTCTCTGGATAACCATGTGTTGCTAAATATTCAGGACTGGCAACGATATATAACCGGCTTTTACACAACAAACGCGCATGTAAACTCGAATCATTAAGATCCCCAAAACGTATCGCAACATCTGTTTTATGTTCTAATAAATCGATGATCTGATCGTTACTGTTTAACTCTATTTCAATCTCAGGATACAATCGAGAAAACTCTTGCATCAATGGTGCAATCACGTGCAATACAAAAGGTGTCGCAGAATCCACACGAATCAGCCCAGATGTATCACTGTCAGATTTTAATAAAGCATCTTCTGCTTCATTGAGATCATGCACAATTTTTCGGGCTTTTGCTAAAAATAATTGCCCCTCTTGGGTCAATTTAAGTTTACGTGTTGTCCGCTCTAATAAAGTGACATTCAGTTTAGATTCAAGTCGTTGCAAGGCTCGACTTACACCTGAAGTGGTTTGTTCAAGATGCGTTGCTGCTGCAACAATCGAACCACTATCGACAATATTAATAAAAGCCTGTAATTCTTCGAGTGTAGATTTCATTGCTGCTAGCGCTCTGTTTATTGTTGATTTTTAGTCAACAACATTTTGCATATTCCTGTATTTTTCCGCAACAATTAAAGTAGCAAAATACACTCAATCTCAGAAAATAAAGTGAAATCCAGTATGACAAACATCGTTCCTCAATTTGGTGTAGGTACTTTCCGTTTAACAGGGCAAACTGTGATTGATTCGGTGAAAACAGCATTAGACGTTGGTTATCGTGCTGTAGATACTGCTCAAATCTATGGCAACGAAGCAGAAGTCGGTCAGGCCATTGCAGAAAGCCATATCCATCGTGATGATTTGTTTATCACAACAAAGATATGGACAGATCATTATCAAGCCGACAAACTTATTCCAAGCCTTAAAGAGAGCTTACAGAAGCTGGGTACTGATGCTGTCAACTTAACCTTAATTCACTGGCCTGCACCAAGTCTAGGAATTTCTGTTACAGAAATGATGCACAACCTGTTAGAAGCGAAAAAGCTGGGCTTAACTGAACATATTGGAATTTCAAACTTCAATATCGACTTATCGCAACAAGCCATTACTGCTGTAGGACTTGAAAATATTGCCACCAACCAAATTGAACTTAGCCCTTATTTACAAAATGATAATTTGGTGAGCTTTTTACAATCACAAAATATTGATGTGACCTCTTATATGACTTTGGCGTATGGCAAAGTTTTAAATGACCCAACGTTAACTGAAATTGCCAAACAACATCAGGCTTCTAGCGCTCAAATTGCATTGGCATGGGCGTTGCAGAAAGGGTTTGCTGTCATTCCGTCGTCAACTAAACGTGAAAACTTAATTGCCAACTTAAAAGCGCAAGAGATTCAATTATCTGCTGAAGAAATGCAATTAATCGCGCAATTGGAACGTAATGGCCGTGAGGTTGATCCTGAAAACTTAGCACCTCAGTGGGATGTTTAATTCGCCAATGGAGTAAAAGTGATTTAAAGCGGAACAAATCTTGGCTCAGGCTTTGATTAGCAAAGTTTGATTGCTAGGTTTTGCTTGCTAGGCTTCGAAATACACTTTACCCCTTTTGCTCATGGCTTAGCTTGCTTCGCAAGATTGTTTCTTGCGAAGCTTTATTTTGTCACTTCATCAAAATAGCGGCTGAAAAGTAAAGATCGTCATTAACTTGATTGCTTGAACGCTGTTACACGCCATCATTTTCAATATGTTGTATATTTGAGATTTCTCATGAAATTAAATTTTCCCTTACTCGCCTTGGCCATTGGCGCTTTTGCAATAGGAACAACAGAATTTTCCCCTATGGGCTTTCTTCCCCAAATTGCAGAAAATTTGAATATTTCAATCCCAACCGCAGGTATGCTGATTACCGCTTATGCACTCGGTGTCATGATTGGTGCACCGTTTATGACCTTATGGTTTGGACGGTTTCCACGACGTAAAGCGCTTATTTTAGCCATGATTATTTTTACCATTGGCAATATTCTCGCTGCAATTGCTCCCAATTATTGGGGCTTAATGGCCGCTCGAATTCTGACCAGCCTCAATCATGGGGTGTTTTTCGGGATTGGTTCTATTGTTGCAACAAGCGTCGTACCTAAAGACAAACAAGCCAGTGCAGTTGCCACCATGTTTATGGGCCTCACCATTGCCAACATTGGTGGTGTGCCTTTAGCCACATGGGTTGGGCAGAATATTGGCTGGCGTATGTCATTTGCAGCAATCGCTTTACTCGGCGTGATTACCATGTTGTCGCTATGGAAAGCCTTGCCTGAAGATAAAGCAAGCCAACGTCCAGATGTCAAAGCGGAATTAAAAGTGCTGACTCGGTTGCCTGTAGTTCTTGCATTGCTCACCACGGTGATGAGTGCAGGTGCAATGTTTACCCTATATACCTATATTGCGCCTAGCCTACAAAACATCACCCATGCAAGTCCGATGTTTATTACCTTGATGCTGGTACTGATTGGGATTGGCTTTTCAATTGGTAATCACTTAGGTGGAAAATTTGCAGACTTGTCACTGACCAAAACATTGACCAGTTTCTTACTGTTACTAATGGTGAGCATGTTGCTGTTTCCAATCCTGGCTCAAACTCAAATTGGTGCAGCATTGGCACTGATTGTCTGGGGAGCTGCAGCCTTTGCAGTGGTCCCACCTTTACAAATGCGTGTCATGTCTGTTGCTCATGAAGCACCTGGATTGGCATCCTCTGTGAATATTGGTGCATTTAATTTAGGTAATGCTTTAGGTGCAACAGCTGGTGGAGCAGTATTGAGTATGGGGATGAGTTATGCTGCAGTGTCTATTGCAGGTGCGGTACTCACAGCTTTAGGGTTAGTGCTAGTTTTTATTCAAATGAAAATGAATAAAGCATCTGTACGGCAGTATAGTCATTCAGCGTAGTGATTAACAATCGTCACAAAGACTACAAGTAACCTTTCTTTCTATATCAACACATTGAGAAAGGTTACTTTCAATATTTAAATGAGCGGAAAGATCTGCCAAGCATTATTTTTTCAAATATAGCGTTGTTTCGTCAGTAAGGTCTGCTTCTGGATTATTGATCTAATAACGCCTATTTTAAAATATCAGGCAAAGCTGTAAAGGGTTTATTCTTTGCCAATTCTGTTTTCATTTTCTGCAACATCTGATAAGGCTGCTGTTCAACCAAAATATTGGTTAAGCTTGCAGGAATAGAGCCTTCTGGATTGGCGTGTCCAGAGGTAATGACTTTGACTTTATTGGCACCCAGTTTTTGAAAGGTCCAATCACCTGAATAATCTTTTAAACGCACATAGTCAGGATTCACTGCTTTGCCTTGCTGAATCGCAGAGTTTTTAATAAAAATACTGCCATTTGCATCTTTAGACATGGTTCCTTTAACCACCATATCTCGATCTTTTAACGGAAAGGGGAAATCTAAAACCATATAAATGCTGAATTCGCCTTTTTTATCATCGCGAGATAACACTTCAGCTTTGGCAACATTGGGGACCCATTTCGGTGAGTTTTTGACGTCCAATACCAAAGCAACAGCACGATCAATCGGCACGTCTAATATTGTTTCAGCTTTATAAGACAACACAGAATTACTGGCATCCTTGTATGTCCATACCTGAACGTTATTCTTATTCAAACTTAATTTAGCATTGCTTGGTAAAGCAGCTTGTGTAGTCAGGCCAAAAGCACTGATTACACAAGCAAATAACATCACTGTTTTTTTCATTTTTGAATGTTCAAAATTTGACTAATTGTTTTAATTCTATCGCATCAGATTTTAAGCTTAAATATCATTTAAGCCTAAAACGTCTTTCATATCGTATTTTTTTGCATCTTTGCCGACAACCCAAGCAGCTGCACGTACAGCACCTGCAGCAAAATTCATACGATTCGTGGCTTTGTGTGTCACTTCCACACGCTCACCTTCGCCAATAAACATCACTGTATGTTCGCCTACAATATCACCACCACGAATCGTTTCAAAACCAATGGTTTCACGTTCACGTGGACCTGTATGCCCCTCACGACCATAGACAGCAACTTTCTTTAAATCGCGCCCCAGTGTGTCAGCAACAGCTTCACCCATCATCAGTGCAGTACCTGATGGTGCATCTACTTTATGACGATGATGTGCTTCAATAATTTCAATATCCACAGTATCGCCAAATACTTTAGCTGCCAGCTCAAGTAATTTAATCGAAACATTCACACCCACTGAGTAATTTGCAGCATAGACAATCGGTGTCTGAGTCGCAGATTGATTTAACAGCTCTTTTTGTTGATCCGAAAAACCAGTTGTGCCAATCACCATCGCAACACCAGCAGCACTGCATAATTTTAAATTATGTTCAGTTGCAACAGGTGCAGTAAAATCAATTACCACATCCACATCGTTGAGGATCTCTTCTAAGTTGCCAACCACTTTAATCCCCACAGCACCAATTCCTGCAAGCTCTCCTGCATCTGCGCCAATTAATGTGCTTTCTGGACGCTCTACTGCAGCAGCAAGTTGAAAACCAGCTTGTTGTACAGCTTGAATCAATGTACGGCCCATACGGCCACCTGCACCTACAATACCAATGCGTGGAGCTGCTGACATACGTTATTCCTAAATCTGAATTTGAAAATTTGGCTCTACTATAACAAAACTCGGTTCTAAGACGACGTTTCAATATAAAAAAATACTGCAATCTTTTTGCTTGCTTTGGGATCTTGTGCGCTCATTGATCCAAAATAGCCTGAACGAATAAATAGATTAATTTTATAAAACATATCGATAAAACTTTGAAAAATTTAAAACTTTTCAAATCTATTTCATCAAAATGCAAGAATCCCACAGCAGACTACATGCCACGAATGAAAATAATATGGCTTATAAGGAGATCAATATGCATTCGAATAAAATGGCTTTCGCTCTGGTACTCGGCATGATCATGACAAATGTTTGGGCTGAATCAGCGCCTGCAACAACATCAGCAACAACTGAAGAAAAAACGCTTGCTCAACCCAATAGCAACACAGCATCTGAACCTCAAACAGAAGTCCGTGTTGAAGATATTGATGCACCAATCATCGAGTAATAAGCACCTATTTTTCAGTGGTTGAGGGTATGTCCAATATCTTCGACCTGTCTTTTTAAATAGCTCAATTCAATTGTAATCATCATCATAAAAATCAGACGCTACAGCTAAACATCAACACTTATTTTGTTTGTAAATCATCTAAAAAATTCTTGAAATGTGTATTAAATTACAGCTAAAAATAACTAAAAAGCAAAATTTAAATTTTCAGATCTATTAAACTAAAGACGCTTGGATGCAATCATAAAAAGCAAATATCAGAGGAAATATCATGCAACTCAAAAAAATCATTTTAGGATTGATGATGACTACAACTGTTTCACTCCTTTGGGCCGAAGACACCCCCCCACCTACCGCTCCATCATCAGAATCATCGATATCAGCAACAAATCCCGCGGTAATCCTCCCCCAAGATGATAATTCAATAGATGCTGCCCCGGATGACAACGAATTTGATTTATCACCATAGGATCAAGCATCAAAATAAAAAAACGGAGCAACAAGATCTGTTGCTCCGTTTTTACCTATTCAATGTTTAGCTTGCTAAATGAAAAGGTCTAAACTCAATTAGTCAAATAAACGATCGAAGAAAGATTTTTTCTTCGGTGACGATTTATTATCATCACTTTCCATCGTGGCTTGAAGTTCTTTCAATAGCTCACGTTGGCGGCTGGTCAAGTGTACAGGTGTTTCTACCACAATACGGCAAAGTAAGTCACCTTGCATACTGCTACGTACAGGTTTTACCCCTTTACCACGTAGTCGGAACATTTTACCTGTTTGTGTACCTTCAGGTACCTTCAAACTTACACGACCATCCAACGTTGGAATTTCAAGTTCTTTACCTAAAGCAGCATCTGCGATACTGACTGGCACATCCATATATAAGTCTGCACCATCACGTTGGAAAATATCGTGCTCACGCACTACGACTTCAACGTATAAATCACCAGATTGACCATCACGGATTGCTTCACCTTTACCGGTTAAGCGAACGCGATCACCATTATCAACACCTGCAGGAATAGTAACTTCAAGTGTCTGCTGACGATCTGATACACCTGAACCATGGCATTTGCTGCATGGATTTTTAATAATTTTACCTTGTCCACGACATGTACTACATGTCTGCTGAACAGAGAAGAAGCCCTGTTGCATACGCACTTGACCTGCACCATGGCAAGTCTTACAGGTTTCTACATCATTTGGATTTTTTGAACCTTTACCATCACACACATCACAAGGTGCTGGTGCAGTAAAGGTAATGGTTTTCTTAACGCCTCTCACCGCTTCTTCAAGCGTTAATTCCATAACATAGCGCAGGTCGGAACCACGACGCGCACGTTGCTGACCACGGCCACCACCGCCAAAAGCGCCACCAAAGATGTCACCAAACTGACTGAAAATGTCTTCGGCGCTGAAACCGCCACCAAAGCCACCGCCGCCCATACCACCTTCAAAGGCGTTATGACCCATACGGTCGTACATGCTACGTTTTTCACCGTCAGAAAGAATTTCATATGCTTCCGCACATTCTTTAAACTTTTCTTCAGCTTCTGAATTGTCAGGATTACGATCTGGATGATACTTCATCGCCAACTTACGGTAGGCTTTTTTAATTTCATCATCACTAGCGGTTTTAGCAACACCTAAAACCTCATAATAATCACGTTTAGCCATGATTGGCGATGCTCCACAAAATTTGATAATACTTCTATGCAGAGTAAATTGGGGGCGATGTTATTTTTTACAAGCGTGAAATGTGGTTTTTTTTAAAAAACAGCTTTTTTCTGCAAATATTTAGTAAAACCTTTGAGCCATGTATTGAGTAAATATAACCACGCAATGGCGCTAAATACCACACCTGCCACAGTGCACGCTTTTACCCAAATGAAACTGTCCCAATAGAAAAAGATTAACGGAATAAACCATAGCGCAGCAAAGGCTGCCAAAATCAAAAAAATAAGAGCATTGCGCATAATCCACAACGCTTGCGCATGTATCCATACCTCTGCATTATCTGCCACTGCTACTTTACGTGCTAACCAATACGCCAACACGGCTGTAATCACCGTAAACAATGCGAGAAACATAAACAAATAAGAGCTCGTAATAAATTTACGATGCTGTTCTGGATTTGTTTGCCCCATGGGTGTTTTTGACCTCAAATTTATTGCATACCAATTTACTTATTATGCAATAAAATTTCCTATGTTATTTTCTGTTAAAGATTAAGTGCTACTATATTGAAGTTTTCAATTTTTCGCACCTAATATTCTCAACAATTTATGTATTTTCTGTAGTTTTTTTAATCTTAAACCAAGTCGCATACAGCGCTGGTAAGAAAAATAACGTTAAAAGTGTCGCAATAATTAAGCCGCCCATAATCGCCACTGCCATTGGTCCAAAGAAAATACTTCGAGAAAGCGGAATCATGGCCAATACAGCTGCCAAGGCGGTGAGAATAATTGGACGGAATCGACGAACTGTTGCATCCAAAATCGCATCCCATTGATTCTGCCCAGCTCGAATATCTTGTTCGATCTGATCAATCAAAATCAGTGAGTTACGCATAATCATTCCAGATAATGCAATAGTACCTAGCATTGCCACAAAACCAAAAGGCTTATTGAATAAGAGCAGGAATAAAACCACCCCAATTAAACCTAAGGGCGCTGTCAAAAATACAATGAATGAGCGAGAGATACTCTTTAACTGAAGCATCAGCAAAGTAAAAACCACCGCAAGGAATAATGGCATACCTGCATTCACAGAGGTTTGCCCTTTTGCGGACTCCTCTACCGCGCCACCAACTTCTAGCAAATAACCACTGGGTAATGTTGTACGAAGCTGATCCATTTTTTCAGCCAGTTCATTGACTACGGTTGCAGGCTGTAACTTTGTTCGAATATCTGCACGTACGGTAATGGTCGGTAAACGATTGCGGTGCCAAATCAAACCATCTTCAAATTTATATTGAAGTGTAGCGATTTGCGCCAAAGGTACGGTGGCGCCTTTACTTGTTGGAACAGCAAGACTGGATAATGCTTCAACATTGACACGTTCGGCTTGATCTCCTCGGATACGAACATCAATCAGCTCACGTTTTTCACGATATTGATTGATAATTGCACCCGATATTGAACTGTTTAAAAAATTCGCCAAATCTTCTGAGGTCACACCCATTTGACGGGCACGGTCTTGATCAATCACTAACGAAATAATTTTACTTTGCTCACCCCAGTCCAAATGAACATTTGCGGTATTTGGATTTTCACTAACCAGTTGAGCAACTTTTTGTGCTTCCTCACGAACAACTGCAATATCTTCACCCGATACACGAAATTGCAATGGATAGCCGACTGGAGGACCATTTTCTAATAAAGAGACACGGATACGCACCTGTGGCAATAATTGGCGGATTTGCGTATCTAAGGATTTACGAATTTCATCACGATCATCCAGTGAAGATGCTAAAACCACAAATTGTGCAAAACTGGCTTGCGGCATTTGTTGATCTAAAGGCAGATAGAAGCGTGGTGTACCTGTCCCAACATACGCAACATAATTATCAATGCCCTTTTGCTTGGATAAAAATGCCTCAACTTTCTTCACTGCATCTTCAGTTGCAGTCAGTGATGCACCTTCTTCTAGTTTTAAATCGACCAAAATTTCGGCACGGTTTGAAGACGGGAAAAATTGTTGTGGTACAAACTTAAACATCACCACAGACAGGACAAATACCCCAACCGTAATTGAAATGACGGTTTTTCTATAAGTCACACACCAGTTCACCAACTTTCGAAAGCTTTGATAAAATTTAGATTGATACGGGTCAAAATGTTCACCGTTATGATGAATCACAGGCTGAGGTTCTGGTTGCTTGCGTAATCTTGCCAAAAGACGCTGATACCACGGAGCTTTTTGCGGTGTTTTGTTAAAATCTGGAAGTAATTTATCT
>NZ_JBZAYT010000005.1:0-29537 GCF_058242985.1 Acinetobacter sp. 778_lipA
CTAGATATGGAACGAAAACCACAGCAGCAATCCATGAGACAACTAAGGCAATCGTGACCACTTGGAAAATAGACCGGGTATATTCACCTGTACTTGAGGCGGCTGTAGCAATAGGTAAAAAACCAGCTGCAGTAATTAATGTTCCTGTCAGCATTGGAAATGCGGTACTGGTCCATGCAAAACCAGCGGCCTTCATCCGGCTATAGCCTTGCTCCATTTTGATGGTCATCATTTCGACGGCAATGATGGCATCATCGACCAACAACCCTAAGGCCAGAATCAAAGCTCCTAGAGAAATCTTATGTAAGCCAACATCAAATAAATTCATTCCCGCAAAAGTCATCGCAAGCACCAGTGGAATCGAAAATGCCACCACCAAACCTGTACGAAAACCAAGCGAAAAAAAGCTCACCAATAAAACGATAATGACCGCTTCTGCAAGAACTTTGACGAATTCATGAATACTACGTTGTACAGCCACCGGCTGATCTGAAACTTTTTTCAGCTCCATACCTAAAGGCAGTGATTTTTGTAAGGTTTTAAATTCAGTTTCTAAGTTTTTACCCAGTGCGATGATGTCACCACCTTTACGCATAGAAACTGCTAGACCAATCCCATTCTCGCCCATAAAACGCATGCGAGGTTGTGCAGGCTCACTAAATCCACGATAAATTTCAGCAACATCGCCCAGTTGAATAGTTCTGTTTCCCACCAACAATGGCATTTTTTTCAAATCATCTACACTTTTTAAAGCACCACTGACTCTTACTTGAATACGGTCAGTGCCTGTTTCAAAAAAGCCCGCACTGCTTACACTGTTTTGCTTTGCCAAGGCTTCTTGGATTGCAGTAACTGGTACACCCATTTGCACGGCTTTGGTGTTGGAAAGTTCAATCCAGATTTTTTGATCTTGTAGGCCCACCAGATTGACTTTACTGACATCTTTTACCCGTTGTAAGCGAAGCTGCAAACGGTCTGCATATTCTTTTAAAGTAGCATAATCAAAATCTTTACCAGTTAAGACATAGATATTACCGAAAGTGTCCCCAAACTCATCATTAAAGAAGGGCCCCTGAACACCGGAAGGTAACTGTGTTTTGATATCACCTACTTTTTTACGTACTTGGTACCATACATCTGGAATTTGGTTAGATTTTAATGAGTCTTTTGCCATAAACATGACCATTGACTCACCAGGACGCGAGTAAGCCATAATCTTGTCATACAGCCCTGTACTCATCAGTTCTTTTTCTATTTTATCAGTAACTTGTAAAGAAACCTCTTGAGCTGTTGCACCTGGCCAATAAGTTTGGATGACCATGACTTTAAAGGTAAATGGAGGATCTTCACTCTGAGAGAGTTTTGAGTAGGAAAATAAACCCACAATACCCAGCAAAATCATAAAATAAAGTACTAATCCTTTATTTTTGAGTGCCCATTCTGACAAATTAAAGGAGTTAAATGGACTCATGATCATGCTCCTTTTTGAACAGTTACAGCACGATTTTCACGGTCTACTGGGTTTATTTTTTGCTTTTCACGAAGTAAATGTACCCCTCCTACAACCACCCATTGTCCAGGATTTAACCCTTTCACGACAGTAACATTGTCACGACCATAGCTGCCTAAAGTCACGGAAACCTTATGAATGGTTTGGTCTGGATTCAGTACCCAAATATAGGCTTGATTGTTATTTGCCGAGACGCTAGATAAAGGTACACTCAATACATTTTGAATATTTTGATTAAAGAATACCCGCGCACTTTGCCCAAGTTGAATCGCGGACTGCCCTTCTTTTAAAGCCACTTTGACCATAAATGTACGTGACTGATCGGCTGCTGGAGAAATCTCTCGAACATAGGCAGCAAATCGATCTTGAGGTTTAGACCATAAAGTTACCCATGCATTTTGACCGACTTTAATCTCTGCAATAGCTTGTTCAGGGACACCTATCACCACTTCACGATCCCCATCAATCGCCAGCTGGTATGCCGCTTGTCCTGCTGAAATCACTTGTCCAGTTTCAATATTACGTTGGGTAATCACCCCATTTTTATTGGCTATCAATTGGTTATAGCCGGTTTGATTGGCGCTCACATCATAATTGGATTGGGCTTGTTTTAAACTTGCCTGAGCAGAATCATATTGATTTTTGACTGAATCATATTGTGAGCGACTCACAGCATTGATCGGTAAGAGTTGCTGAAAGCGTTTAAATTCATCTGCTGCGGCCTTGGCCGCAGATTGCGCACTTTCAAGTTGTGCTTTGGCTGAGTTCAATTGTAGCTGGGCATCTTTCACATCAAGCTTTGCTAAGACTTGACCAACTTTGACACGAGCACCAACATCGACATAGCGTTCTGTAATTTGTCCCCCGACACGGAATGCCAATGCTGTTTGCTGTCGAGCTTGGACATCCCCCGCATAACTTTTTTGATCTTCATGTGATGTTGCAGGTTGGGTTACCATCACCAAGGGAATTTGTTCCGCTTCAGGTGCTGGTTTGCTACACCCCACTATTGTTACACTACACAATACCAATAGGCTCGTGATCATTAAATTTAAACTACGCATAGGCAAGGCTCTTAATCAAATGCATTTTTTCGGGCAAAATAGAATGAGTATATTTATTTGCTCATTTTTTAATTAATATACTGCATGGTACAGTAATTGTGAATTGTGTATAGAGTAATTAACCTATTTTTTTTTGGAAATTATTGTGCAAACAACCGCTGGACGTCCAAAGGACTTAGAAAAACGGAAACACATTTTGGAAGCCGCCAAAAAGCTATTTCTAAAATTGGGTTATCATGGTTCAAGCATGAACCAAATTGCCAAAGAAGCTGGCGTCACAAAGCTGACGGTATATAACCATTTTCAAGATAAAGAAACTTTATTTTGCTGTGCCATTGAAGCAACCTGTGAAGCATCTATTGATGCTCGACCATTACGACTCAATGTTCAAAGTGATTTTTATGCGCATTTTTTTCAGGCATGCGAATTGGCACTCACTGTTATTAGCTTACCTGAAGCCATTAAACTCGAGCATTTGTTGTTAGAACTTGCCGCAGAGAAAAATCCTTTGGCTTTACAGTTTTATAATTCTTCCCATCAAAGAATGTGTGCAGTCTGGCAAGATTTTTTCCAACAAGCAGGCACACTTAAATTTATTCAAGCAGATGACATTGAAAAACAAATTAATCTAATTCTGTCATTATTATTGGGTGTTCGACACCACGAGGTCTTATTGGGGATTCGCCAAATTCCTACGGAAGATGAAAAACAGCAAATCATCGCCGAAAGTATTGATTTATTTATGCTGAAATATAAACCCAACTAAAATTATTTAAAAACAAAATAATGTCCAATTCTTGTTTAAGGCATACTCAATGCATATCGCATAGGCTTGTTGATATAAAAAGGGCAAAAAATAAAGCTAAATATCCAAATTAAAATTAAGTCAAAGTCGACTTCTTGCACAGTCATTTACATACTTTTGTAGGGAGTCACTTGGATTGTGGTGGAATCACGTTATATTCGAGATAACAAGAACTGGAGAGTAACAAATGGTTCAACAAATTGATGCTCCGCTGCGTGAAGATGTACGCTTACTCGGAAACCTTTTAGGCGAAACGCTAAAAGAACATGCAGGACAAGATTTGTTTAATCAAATTGAACAAATTCGGGCTTTAGGTAAAGGCGCTCGAGATGGTCAAATTGAAGCAGAAAAACAACTTGAACAATTATTTTTAAATTTAAAAGATGATGAAATTCTGCCACTCACCCGCGCCTTTTCACACTTTCTAAATTTTGCCAATATTGCTGAACAATATCACGTTGTACGCAGTCGTCGTCAAAGTGAGTGCGATGAAAATTCACCATCACCCAATGTGCTGGATCATTTATTTAGCAAGTTTAAAGATCAGCAAATTTCAACAGAAACGCTCTATAAACAAATTTGTGAATTAAAAATTGAGTTGGTCCTCACGGCGCATCCAACTGAAGTTAGTCGTCGTACTTTAATCCAAAAATATGATGGCATTAATCATTGCCTGTCTACTTTTGATCAGCAAAAACTGACACCTAAGCAACGTGCAGATGTGTTGACTGATTTAAAACAATTGATCTGTTCCGCATGGCAAACTGACGAAATCCGTCAACACCGCCCAACTCCGATAGATGAAGCAAAATGGGGCTTTACCACGATTGAACAGACCTTATGGAATGCAGTTCCAAAATTCATACGTGAATTGGATGACCTCGTTCAGGACAATTGTGCACAGGCCTTGCCTTTAGATATTTCTCCAATTCGTTTTGCATCTTGGATGGGGGGTGACCGTGATGGTAACCCAAATGTTACGCATAACATTACTCAAGAAGTTTTGTGGTTGTCGCGCTGGAAAGCGGCTGACCTTTATGTGCGTGATATTGAAGATCTTCGTTGGGAACTCTCGATTGAAGCCTATTCCAATGAGCTACTTCAAGCTTTGGGTTATAGCCATCCTGAACCTTACCGCGAATATTTGCGTGCGACCCGTGAACGCCTCAAAGCAACTCGTCAATGGTTAGCAGATAAATTACGTGGTCAACATTCTGATGTAGATCGCAGTTTAATCATTCGCCATAAAGATGAATTATTACAACCATTACTGCTCTGCTATCGCTCACTGATGGCATGTAATTTACCTGAGATTGCCAATGGTAAATTGCTCGACTTTATTTATCGGGTAAATTGTTTTGGCATTGAATTACTTAAACTGGATATTCGTCAAGAGTCAGGTCGTCATCGCCAAGCCATCTCAGCAATTACTGAATATCTTGGTTTAGGCAATTTTGAGACATGGACAGAACAAGCTCGCCAAAATTTCTTATTACAAGAATTACAAAGCAAACGCCCGTTATTGCCTAAACATTTAAATGAACCATCAGGTAGTCTGATTGAAAATCTTGATGTTCAAGAAGTCTTTGCAACCATGCGTACTTTGGCTGAACAACCCAAAGAAAGCTTGGGCGCTTATATCATTTCAATGGCTGAATATCCGAGTGATGTTTTGGCGGTACTATTACTCCAAAAAGAAGCAGGAATTGAACACCCACTACGCGTTGTTCCTTTATTTGAAACCTTGAAAGACTTAGATGGTGCTGCAAGTACCATGAGTACCCTGTTCAATATGCACTGGTATAAACAACATATTCAAGGCAAACATGAAGTCATGATTGGTTATTCGGACTCTGCCAAAGATGCTGGCTTTATGTCAGCAAACTGGGCCCAGTATCGTGCGCAAGAAGAGTTGACCGCAATTGCCAAACAGCATGGCGTTCAATTGACCTTGTTCCATGGCCGTGGCGGTTCAATCAGTCGTGGTGGTGCACCAACTCAACAAGCATTATTTTCTCAACCACCGGGCTCAATTTCAGGTGCAATTCGTGTGACTGAACAAGGTGAAATGATTCGCTTTAAGTTTGGTCTAGAAGAAATTGCCTTACAAAATTTGGAAATTTATGCTGCTGCAACCTTAGAAGCAACATTATTACCACCACCTATTCCCAAACAAGCTTGGCGAGATTTAATGCACAGTATGACAGATTTATCTGTTCAGGTTTATCGTCAGACTGTGCGTGAAAACCCTCATTTTGTAAAATATTTACGTACTGTCACCCCTGAACTTGAGTTGCAAATGTTACCCCTCGGTTCACGCCCTGCAAAGCGTAAAGTCAGTGGTGGAATCGAATCTTTACGTGCTATTCCTTGGGTTTTTGCGTGGACACAAATCCGGTTAATGCTTCCTGCTTGGCTGGGTACTGGCGCAGCGATCAACCAAGTGATTGATCAAGGCCAAAAAGCAGTATTAGATGAAATGTTAACAGAATGGCCTTATTTCCAAACTTTAATTGATATGTTGGAAATGGTGCTATCTAAAGCCGACTCAAATATTGCACTGTATTATGAATCTCACCTTACCGATGATGAAGATTTAAAAGTACTTGGTGCAGAATTACGTAAACGCTTACATGATGCCGTACAAACGCTCTTGGCAATGAAAGGTGAGTCGGAACTTTTAAGTTCCAATGATGTGCTTGATCAAGCCATGAAAGTACGTAAGCCGTATTTACTGCCCTTACATTTATTACAAGCCGAATTAATGAAACGTCGACGTGCATATTTGGCTGACTGTCATGCAGAACATACCCCGGTAGATCATGCACTGATGGTCAGTATTGCTGGGATTGCGGCAGGTTTACGTAATACGGGTTAAGCCACCCTATAAAAATTATCTTAATTCTAAAGCGAGGAGAATGTGATCTGTCATTCTCCTCTCCTTTTAAAAAACGCGAAACTTTTCACATATTATAAAGCAGCAATAACTTTTTTTGACCAATCGCAAAATCGGATTTTTTTTAAATTTTTACACACAATTTTTTTTAATACTTTGATTTTACGCACTAACATTATTTAATTATTTGACCAAATGGTACAAAACACCAATTTTCCCTAATAAATGCAAATGCTTAGTTTGACTAAAATGATTAAAACTCTCGAAAAGAAAGCGTATGATGTGTCCAATTTGTTTTTTGAGTGCTCAATTTATGTCCAACTGGTTTCCCAAATGGCGTCCTTATTCTGGCAGCATTGATGCAAGACCTGTCGGTACCAATGAGTATTTACCGCCTGCGCAAAGTGTCGTTTTAGGGATTCAACATGCATTTGCTATGTTTGGTGCAACGGTACTCGCCCCCTTTTTAATGGGCTTTGACCCAAACCTTGCCATTTTAATGTCAGGAATTTGTACCATCTTATTCTTTATTGTTACGGGTGGTCGTGTTCCAAGTTACCTAGGTTCAAGCTTTGCCTTTATTGGAGTAGTAATTGCTGCAACTGGCTATGCTGCATCAGGTACAGGTACGCCAAACGCAAATTTAGCTATTGCAGCTGGTGGGATCATGGCATGTGGTGTGTTGTATGCAATGTTTGGCTTGCTCGTGATGGCAACGGGGACCAAATGGATTGAAAAACTCATGCCACCAGTAGTGACTGGTGCAGTGGTAATGATCATTGGTCTAAACCTCGCACCTGTTACGGTGAAAGGTGTCGCTGGTAATGACTTTAATATGTGGATGGCATTGGTCACTGTACTCTGTATGGGTTCAATTGCTGTATTCACAAAAGGTCTATTACAACGCTTATTGCTTTTGGTCGGGTTGTTATTGGCTTATTTGATCTATTTCATTGTTGCAAACGTAATGGGAAATGGAACGCCGATTAATTTCACGCCTATTCAACAAGCTGCATGGTTTGGTACGCCCACTTTCCATTCACCTGTTTTTGATATCAATGCAATGTTAATTATTGCTCCGATTGCTTTAATTCTGGTGGCAGAAAACTTAGGCCATATCAAAGCAGTCAGTGCAATGACTGGCGAAAACCTAGATCCACAAATTGGTAAAGCTTTTGTTGCAGATGGTATTGCAACCACGCTTTCTGGTGGTGTCGGTGCACCTGGTATGACCACCTATGGTGAGAATATTGGTGTAATGGCCGTTACTCGTGTTTATTCTACGATTGTTTTTGTCATTGCTGGTATTTTTGCAATTTTCTTAGGGTTTTCACCTAAATTTGGCGCAGTGATTCATACCATTCCAACAGCGATTTTAACAGGTGCTTCAATCGTGGTCTTTGGTTTAATTACCATTGCGGGTGCGAAGATTTGGATTGAAAATAAAGTCGATTTTTCTCAAAATAAAAACTTGATGGTTGCCGCAGTAACAATCATTTTAGGAACAGGTGACTTTGCCCTTCAATTTGGTGATTTCAACTTGGGTGGTATTGGTACTGCAACGTTTGCAGCATTGATACTCAACTGGTTCTTTAGCTTAAAAGATAAATCATAATTATAAATTTAACCTATTTTAAGCAGCCAAAAGGCTGCTTTTTTTATTTTTATATAATGTGAGCATCTATCCACAAATAAACGCTTTTTATTTCTTGGATAGAGGTCTCACTTGGTACATTTGGATGATCAAGTTCGTTTAACAAATATTGAAACACTGCTTTTTGTTCAGGATATACATCTATCGCTTGTGCCACAGTATCATTTAAATGGCATGGCCATCCTTCTATATTGTCCAATGTCAAAGGAAGCAGTCGTATTATCCGTTTAATTAAAGATTTCTTAAGGCTGATTAATTCTTTTGCTGTTTTATCAGATGCCTCTAATATGCGTAAATAACCTTGTATATCTGTATCATAACCACTATTTATCGCCTTAATTACCTCGCGATTAATCTGAACATCGTTAAAAAGCGCAGATAAATCTTCTCCATAAATATGCTGACAAAAGAATTTGATCCATGCTCCCCAACTTTGTAGGGAATGCTTATTTAAAACCTCATCTAGAAAACCAATATCGATATCAACTTTAGGTAGAAATGGGTGTAAAACCTTAAGATTTACGCTTATTTCAGCAATCTTTTCATTTAAATTTTTTGGTTTATTTTTAAAAACAACACATAGGTCTAAATCTGACTGACCGATAATTGCAATGCCTTGAGCAACACTGCCATAAACATAGATACTATGTAAATCTTCTACAAAGCTGCGACTAAAATGGTTAATCACATTTTCTAGCACAGGTTCAAATGCTTTTTGAATCCTCATTGATGGTAACATTCATCCACTTTTAAATTTTCTCAAACCAACATCATACTGCTTATATAGCATTTATTTTGTATTTCAATATTAAAAAAAGCCCAACTGTAATCAATAGACAATTGGGTTTGGGCGCCTTTTCCATCGGTTCTTAATGATTATTTTTATAGACTGATCAACGAGATTTTCTGTTTATTCATGTTCTAAAAAAGTCTTTAAACAAGGAGAGAAAAACAGATTCCCTTGATACATTCCCTGCAAAGTTTTGCTCATCACCATCACCCACAACATCATCAAAATTGCAGCAAATGCTAAGCCTGTATCTACAATAAAACTGAGATGTAATTGGTGACCTAAACTCAATATTGCCAAAGTAAATACACCCAGTGGGAAAGTTAGCCCCCACCAACCGAGATTAAATGGTAGCTCAATTGCCGCATGTTTGAGTGTGGTTAGAACTGCGATTGCGACCCACCACACACCAAAGCCCAGCAAAATAAAACTTGCCAAGATCCCAGCATTTTGAAAGAACACACCTAAATTTTCTAACTGAATCAATGCCAAAATATCAGGAGCCTGAGCACCTAGAATCAAGAGTGCCAACGCACCTGTACCAATTGGCCCTAAAGCTAACCAGCTGGTAATTGCCAACTCTTTGCTCGGCAATTGATGTACAGCCAAACGTAACATTAGAATGGTGAGAATCCCAAAAGCAGGCAATACAGACATCCCCCACAGCATGTAACTGGTGAATAAAATACCCACCGCCTGTTGACTAACATGCATATGCGCTAAAAGTAAACCGCCTGAAGTTGCTGCAACTTCACAGGCCACAATCGGCAATAACCACATTGCAGTCATTGTATGCAATTGATGATCTTGTTTATGGAACATACAAAACGGTACCAGCACCCCGATACCTACCGCTAAAACTACATCGACATACCACAACAACTGCGCAATTTGCAACGCAACATCACCATAAATGGTTATGCCATATTTTAAAAAACCATTTAATACCGTTGCCAACCCCATTGGAATTGCACCTAAAAAGAGCGCCATTGATGGATGGGAAAAAATCTGCTTCGCTTCTTGAGGATAGATGAGCCAGCGTAGAACATACAGTATGATAAATACAGTAAACAGTAGCGTGTTAAACTGCCACAAAATAGTTGCCAGTTGCCATAAAAAATCAGATACAAACGGAAACTCAGGCAAGATCAGTGCAACAACCCCTGTTCCCATAGTCATGGTGAACCAGTTTGGCGTAAACTGTCGAATCACATCACTCGTTTGTTCAAGTTGATAAAATGGCTTTTTCATCGCTTTATCCTCATTTCAGCAGATAAATTGATTATAAAAGCATCTTTTAATAAATAAAATTGATTTAATTTCATAAAATGAATCAATTTTATTGATATAAAGATATTCTCAGTCATTTTTTTCTGGATAAAAACACAACAACAAAGACGAAACTGTGAGATTATGGCAATATATAGTCCTTTCAAATTTTAAGCTTATTTTGAAACCATGCAGCTGTTACGTCTAAATGCCTTAGCACCAAATTTTCAATTGCCCCAAACCGCTGTGACGATTGGCAATTTTGATGGTGTCCATTTGGGACATCAGGCGATGGTTTCTCAACTCAAAGAAGTGGCTAAAGCCCAAAATTTAAAAACCTTGGTGATGATTTTTGAGCCGCAACCTTTAGAGTTTTTCAAAGGTTATGAAGCACCGCCACGGATTTCATCGCTCAGAGAAAAAGTAGAATATTTATCTGAATTAGGTGTCGATTATATTGCTATCGCTAAATTTGATAATCAATTCCGTAGCTTAAGTGCAGAAAACTTTGCAAGCCTGTTAAAAAACAAACTTAATGCGCAAAGTTTAATCTTAGGGGATGATTTTCACTTTGGTAAAGACCGTCAAGGCAATAGTGAATTTTTAAAACAATATGGTTTTGATGTCACCAATCTCAATACCATTGAATTTAATGGCGAACGTGTCAGTTCAACCCGTATTCGCCAAGTCCTCCAAGCGGGTGACTTATCACTTGCAGCAAAATTATTGGGTCGCCCATACAGCATGATTGGTCGTGTGCAATATGGTGATCAAATTGGTCGTACTTTGAATTTTCCAACCATCAATGTTCGACTTGGCCGTCATAAACCCTGTTTAAGTGGTATTTATGCTGTTGATGTTATTTGCGAAAGTACCTCATTGACCCAGAAAGTCAAAGCTGAGAACCCCAATAAAATAGGTGTTTCTGGCTATCAAGCAGATGCGTTATTTGGTGCGGGCCATGTGGGTACACGCCCTGCAATCAAACAAGAACATCCAGAATGGCGATTAGAAGTACATTTTCCAAATGTTTCTGCTAATCTGTATGGTCTGTTAATGCGGGTCACTTTCCTCGACTATTTACATGGTGAATTAAATTACCCATCACTTGAAGCGCTTCAAGCGGGAATTGATGATGATGTCGAGCGTTTGCTTGAGTTTCGCAAAAACACCCCCAAATTTCCTTTTTAACTTAAACTTTTATTGTAAAACGCGTCAGCAATGGTGCTGATAATATTGGATGACAACTTGCATGAGCGATAAGCAAACTTCTGAAAATGCAGTGGATTATAAAGCCACGCTAAACCTACCAGGTACTGAATTTGCAATGAAAGCAAATCTCGCAGTACGTGAAGCAAAATGGTTAGAAGAGTGGTATGCCGACAACATTTATCAGCAGATTCGTGCTTCGCGTATTGGCAAGAAAAAATATATTCTGCATGACGGTCCTCCATATGCAAATGGTTCATTGCATTTAGGTCATGTCGTCAATAAAGTTTTAAAAGACATTATTGTTAAAAGTCGTACTTTAGATGATTTTGACGCTCCTTATGTTCCAGGTTGGGACTGTCATGGTCTACCAATCGAGCTCAAAGTCGAAGAAAAAATCGGTAAAGTTGGTGTGAAAGTTGACGCATCGACTTTCCGTAAAGCCTGCCGTGAATATGCATATACTCAAGTCGAATTACAGAAAAAAGACTTTGTTCGCATGGGCGTGTTTGGGGACTGGGATAACCCATATCTCACCATGAACTTCAAACAAGAAGCAGATATTGTTCGTGCGCTCGGTGAAATTGCCAAAGCAGGTCATATCGAACCCGGTCTAAAACCAGTGAACTGGTGTATGGATTGTGGATCATCACTTGCTGAAGCAGAAGTGGAATATGAAGATAAAAAATCTGATGCAATTGATGTTGGTTTCGGTGTTGTAAATCTTGCTGATTTGTCTGCAAAAGTGGGTGTCAGCGTTAGTAATCCAACAGATATCGTGATTTGGACAACGACACCATGGACCTTACCCGCGAACCAAGCGGTTGCCTTACATGCGGATATTGCCTATCAATTGGTGGAAGTTCAGTCTGAACGTGGCACACAAAACTTAATCTTAGCCAAAGATTTAGTTGAATCTGCATGTGAACGTTACAAACTTGAACAACCAAAAGTATTGGCGGACTTTGTTGGTGCGACTCTCGAAAACTTACAATTACAACATCCATTGATTGTAGATCGTCAAGTACCTGTGATTTTAGGTGAACATGTCATTGCAACCAGTGGTACAGGTGCTGTGCATACTGCACCTGGACATGGTGTGGACGATTATAAAGTTGGCTTAATCTATAACTTAAAAGTAGAAAACCCTGTAAGTGGTAATGGTGTGTATTTACCGACTGCACCTCTTTTTGCAGGCGAGCACATTTATAAAGCCAATCCAAAAATTATTGAAGCATTAACAGATGCTGGAAAACTCTGGGCGCATCTGCCGATTAAGCATAGTTACCCGCATTGCTGGCGTCATAAAACACCAATCATCTTCCGTGCAACCCCACAGTGGTTTATCAGCATGGATGCGAATGGCCTACGCCAAGATGCTTTAAATGCAATTGAAAATGACATCGACTTTGTCCCTGATTGGGGTAAAAACCGTATCAAGTCAATGATTGAAGGTCGCCCAGACTGGTGTATCTCTCGTCAACGGACTTGGGGTGTGCCGATTCCATTCTTTGTACATAAAGATACCAATGAATTGCACCCTCGTACCGCAGAGCTCATTGAAGATGTGGCAAAGCTTATCGAAAAAGAAGGCATTGATGGTTGGTATAACCGTGAAGCCAAAGCGTTTATCGGTGATGATGCTGAGCAGTATAATGCTGTTCGTGACACGCTCGATGTGTGGTTTGACTCAGGTACAACGCACTATGCAGTATTGCGTGAACGTGCAGAACTGCAAGATCCTGCTGATTTATATCTTGAAGGTTCTGACCAACATCGTGGTTGGTTCCAGTCTTCATTGCTCACGTCGATTGCGATCCATAAACGCGCACCTTATAAAGCCCTGCTTACGCATGGTTTTACCGTGGATGAAAAAGGTCGTAAATTATCGAAATCATTGGGTAATTTTATCCCACTTGAAGACATCATTAAGCAGTTAGGTGCTGATGGTTTACGTTTATATGTTGCATCAAGCGATTATCGTTATGAAATTGCCGCAAGTAACGAAATTTTTAGCCGTGTAAGTGACAGTTATCGTCGTATTCGTAATACCTTACGTTTCTTATTGGCAAACTTGAACGGCTTTAAACCATCAACAGATGCGTTACCTGTAGATCAATTGATTGCACTGGATCAATATATCTTACAACGTGCAGCAGACGTGCAGAAAACCATTCAACAAGCCTATGAAGATATGAACTTCCATGTCGTCACCAATGCTTTGACTAGTTTCTGTATCAATGATTTGGGTGGTTTTTACTTAGATATCATCAAAGACCGCCAATACACGACTAAAGCAGACTCAACAGCACGTCATTCTGCTCAAACTGCGTTGTATCATTTGGTTCAAGCCTTTGTTCGCTGGATGAGCCCTATCTTGAGCTTTACAGCACAAGAAGCGTGGCCATTGATTCCAGAACAAACTGAAAAATATGTATTTACAGCGCATTGGTATGATATTCCAGTGGCATCAAGTACAAACTTGATCTCTGAAGCGGATTGGCAAACCTTAATTGAAGTCAAATCAGCGGTTAATAAACAGATTGAGACAGCGCGTAACGCTAAATTGGTCGGTAGTAACCTGTCTGCTAAAGTTGAACTTTGGGCAAATACAGAACTACAAAATGTCTTGAAGCAATTGGGCGATGAGCTTCGTTTTGTTTTGATCACCTCTCAAGCAATTGTTTATGACTACGCTGAGCAAGGTGAAGCAACAGAGCTTGAAGGTCTACGCGTTAAAGTTTCTGCTGCGGAAGGCGAAAAATGTGCACGTTGCTGGCATGTCCTTCCAGATGTAAATACACATCATGCACATCCAGGGCTTTGTTCTCGTTGTATTATTAACCTTCCTACAGGTCAAGGCGAAGAGAGAAAATATGCCTAATCCGCAAAATAAAAAGGGTTTATTGCAGTTTTATCCGCATAATTTGATGTGGCTTGGACTTTCTGTCCTTGCCATTATCATTGACCAATGGACAAAAAACATTGCAAGTGCAGAGCTGACTTATGCTCAGCCTGTACCTGTATTGCCCTTCTTAAATTGGACATTACTGCATAATTACGGCGCAGCATTTAGCTTCTTGTCTGATGCGGGCGGTTGGCAGCATTATTTATTCACAGGTCTTGCCGGCGTTGTATCGATCATTTTTATTTTTTGGCTTATGCGTATGCCAAAAACCACGCTGATCTTACCTGCCGCAATCGCATTAATTCTTGGTGGCGCATTGGGAAATTTAATTGATCGGGTAACATTAGGTTATGTGGTCGATTTTATTCATTTGCATTATCAAGGCAGTAGTTTCCCTGCATTCAACATTGCCGATAGTGCGATCACTCTCGGTACGATTTTATTGTTAATTGATACCTTCTTTTTAGAAAAGCATCGTATTCAACGTGCGGAAGCGCAAAATGACTGAACAAATGATTAACCCCAATGACGAAACGCGTGTTGCAGATGGCTCAAAAGTAGAACTGCATTTTTCTGTTGCCATCGAAAGTGGTGTTGAAATTGATAACACACGTAGCCGTGAAGAGCCTGTAAGCTTAGTGATCGGGGATGGCAGTTTATTGCCAGGTTTTGAAAAAGCCTTATTTGGTCTTCGTGCAGGTGACCGTCGTACTGTTAGTCTTCCACCAGAAGATGCCTTCGGTCCGTGGAATTCTGAAAATGTGCAAAAATTCGATACAGTAAAATTCGAACAACGTCCTGTTGAAGGCCACATGATTGAGTTTGAAGACAAAGCCAAACAAAGTCTATTTGGTGTGGTTAAAACTGTTGGTGAAGACATTACTGAAGTGGATTTCAACCATCCACTTGCAGGTAAAAATATCACGTTTGAAGTAGAAATCTTTAAAGTTACCCCTGCGGGTCAGCAAGGTGTGAAAATTATTTAAGCCTTTGCTTATATAGTATTTAAAGCTCCTTCGGGAGCTTTTTTATTGATACAAATACCCACTTCAAAAAGGTCAAGACAAAGCAAAATCCACAGCAGCTTGCACATGGATCGACGTTGTATCAAACAACGGAACAGAAAACTGAGTATCTCCAATGAGCATACAAATTTCTGTACATCCTAGAATAATACCTTCAGCACCCTCTAATATTAGCTGCTCAACAATATGGATGTATTTCTGACGAGATTCTTCCTTGATCACACCTAAACACAATTCATCATAAATAATATTGTGAACCATCTGTCGATGCGCTTGGTTAGGCACCAGTACATTGATGCCTTGTTGTTCTAACCGACGCTTATAGAAGTCCTGTTCCATGGTAAATTGAGTACCTAACAAACCGACTTTGCCAATGTTCTGATTTAAAACTTCTTTTGCTGTTGCATCAGCAATATGAATAAATGGAACTGAGACCGAGCTTTCAATAGCAGAAGCAACTTTATGCATAGTATTGGTACACAGTAAGATCCCTTCTGCCCCTGCTTTCTCCAACTGAATAGCCTTCTCTGTTAAATACAGTGCTGCATCGTCCCATAAGCCTTGACGCTGTAATATTTCTATCTCAGCAAAATCAACACTGATTAAAACAATTTTTGCAGAGTGTAATTTTCCTAATTTTTGTTGAACGCTTTTATTCAGCTGTTGATAGTACAAGTCTGTAGATTCCCAACTCATTCCGCCTAATAAACCAATCGTTTTCACTTTTTTGCTCGCTTAGAATTCTCATCTTTTCTAGGGTGTTTTGATATTTCATCAATGGTTTGCGTTGTAGACTCAAATTGAGCAAGTCAGGCATATGATCAATATCAATCAAGTTACTTTTGTTTCAAGCCCATATATTTTCCAATACAATCGCTTAAAATATCCTGTGACTATCGTACGATATCGTCGTGATCAAGCCTTCATTCATAGTTTCAATTTAAATCTCGTCCTACTTACCGCTGAAACAATCTACACGATATCGCATATTTGTATGATTATTCAGCTATACTTTGATCTCATTTCAGCTCTTTATGATTCGCATGCGCCTAGACTTCTTCGATTTGCAACTGTTTATCAATATCGTGGACACAGGAAGCCTCACCAAAGGCGCAGAACGCTCGTCGATTTCACTACAGGCAGCCAGTGAACGTATTAAAAAACTCGAACAACAATATGCCACAAGCCTTTTTACCCGCCATGCCTCTGGGGTCAAACTCACAATTGCAGGTCAAACTTTTGCAGAACAGGCTTTACGTCTAATACAACAAAGTAAACAGCTTGAACAAGCGATGTCACCCTTCGCAAAAGGTCTAAGCACACAGATGACTTTGTGGTGTAATTCATCTGCACAAAGTGAATATTTGCCCTTATTACTTCCTCAGTATTTAGTTGAAAACCCACATATTCAGATTGATCTACAGGAAGCAGAAAGTAATGAAATTATTCAGACCCTTGAAAAAGGCAATGCAAAACTCGGCTTAATTTCGAGCTTTTTTAATGCACATCAATTACAGACTTTAGCCTTTTCAGATGATCCGTTAGTGCTGATTTGTCCATCAAATCATGAATTAAGCGAGCGATCAGAACTCAGACTGGTCGATACACTGAACTATGCTTTTGTGGGTTTAATGCAATATCACTCTTTACAGCAATCGATTGAAAACCAAGCCAAATTGTTCAATTGTGCAATTCAGTATCGCTTAAGATTGCCAAATTTTGCTGCGATCGCTCAAGTGGTTGCAAGTGGTGTCGGCATTGCCATTATGCCCAAACGGGCAGCAATGCGACTCAATCAACTCTATGCATTTGATCAAATTGAGCTGGTCGGTGAATGGGCAAAACGCCAACTACAATTGGCTGCTCAAAACTTTGATGAGCTTCCAACAGCATATCAACACTTTGCCCAATTTTTAATTTCACAAAAATCGAAACTGATTTTAGTTTAAATAATCTGAATTCGATATAAAATTCTTGATGAAATATGATACTCGGAAACGTCATCCGTAACTGTCTGAGGCAGGATCTCATACATAAAGTATTGTTTCTGCGATTCATTGAATACATTGCTGGTGGTTGACGAGTTTTGCGGTGAGCAGCGATGTGGCTACGCAAGATGGTACCCTTGCGGAGCTTAGCTCCACATGTCGAAACAAAAGTAGGGCGAGCCGCAGGCTGATCCTGAAATTGAATGACAGTTCAGTAAGACTCCGTCAAGATCATTGTTTTTCGATATATTAAAGATATCTTTAAGTCAAACTCACGTTAAAGACTTAAGCACCACGCTGATATTCATTTTTAAAATTAACGGAATCATTATCATCTACTTTAATTTTTTCAGTGTACCCAATATGGTCATAGCTTCACCTTTGCAGACAGAGCCATTAAACGACCATTTAAGTCCACGAATTAGATCACGCCAAATTGATGCAATACTGAATATAAGCCAAAAATCACCAAGCCACAGAAGAAAACTTTACGAAATTTTTGCTCTGGAATACGGTAACGGATTTTTGTTCCCACCCACATTCCCATTAATGCGGGTACCAAGGCAATAAGAGATAACTGATAATCAATTGGCGTATCTTCAACAGGGTTTTGATGTAAGAAAACAGCAAGGCACAGGGTTGAAACGGTAAAAGCTAAACCTAAAGACTGAACCAAATCATCACGCTTTAACTGCAAAGATTGTAAATAAGGGACCACAGGAATCACCACCACTCCCGTGGCAACAGTTAAAGCACCGCCTAAATATCCAATGATTGGGGAAAGCCATTTTTCATGTGGTGCAAGATTTGGCATACGTTTGGAAAATAAACCATAAAGTCCATACAATGCCAGCATTCCCCCCAGTAATGCTTCACTATGAAAACCGCTACTAGAGTGGCCTAAAGTTGGGAAAATACTCCAAATTGAACCGATAATAATCCCCAATAATAAGGGATAAAAACGGCGAACCAACCGCCATACATGGCCTTCAGCAAACAATTGCCAAAAATTGGTCACCATAGATGGAATGATCAATAAAGTTGCGGCTTGAAATGGACTAATCACAAGGCTTAAAAGCCCCATTGAAACGGCAGGTAAGCCGAGACCAATTGTGCCTTTAATCATGCCTGCAATTGCAAATACACCAATTACAAATCCCATCATGTCGTTTTACCTCAATATTCTGAGGCAATGCTACGCCAAAGCTTTGCTTTGAAATATCACTGTTTTTAGGATATAGCCTCAAGCAATGATTGAGGCTTGATGTTGAGTATTTTGGCTAAGCGTCTAAGAAAAGAATTTACGATCATTTTACGTTACTCGAGTAAGCAAGCTTTCTATAATTTTTTTACCCTATTTGGATCTATTCACAATGAATATGTCACTTGCCAATTCTACAAAAATATTCCCCACAGCACTGATCTTAGAAAATCAGGGCATGTATGATTTTGACAAAGAAATCCAACAATATTTAGAACATTATCCAGAGACCCAGTTTATTGATATCTGCTTGCATGACCTCAATGGTCATCTACGTGGTAAGCGTATTGAAGTAAATGCCCTCCATCAATTGCAGAAAGGCTGTTACTTTCCGTTGTCTATTTATGCGATGAGTTTGGATGGTCAAGTGGTTGAAGAAAGTGGGCTTGGGAAATATATTGGTGAACCCGATCGCTTATGTATGCCCGTCTTGGGCAGTCTAAAGCCTTGCGCAGATCAACCCAATCAGCACGCCCAGCTGCTATTAACCATGAAATCCGATGATGGTTCAGATTGTGTGATCGAGCCTCGCAATATATTAAAAAGAATTTTATCGACACTGCATCAAATGCACTATTTTCCAATGATGGCAGGTGAAATCGAATTTTATTTGTCTGAAAATGTCCAAGATGCCCCATTTTCTCCCCAATCGGATCCGCTTTCTACCCAATGTTTCGATGTCGATACCCCGCATAATTTTCAAACTGTCATTCAACAAATTGAATTAGAAGCAAAACGACAAGATATTGATTTAACAGGTGTTGTAGCTGAAAGTGCTTCTGGACAATTTGAATTGAATATTCAGCACAGTGACAACATTTTAAAACTGTGTGATGACATCATGAGTATTAAAAGAATGATTCGTCAAATTGCGATGCAACATGGTTTAAAAGCCAGTTTTATGGCGAAACCAAATATGGCAAAAGCAGGCAGTGGCATGCACTTTCATATGAGCATGCGTAACCAATGGCAAGACAATCTTTTTAAAATAGACCAGTTGAAAAACCCAAACCCGATCATGCACAAAGTGATCGCGGGTTTACTCGACTTAATGCCCGCATCCATGGCTATTTTAGCACCCAATATTAACGCATTCCGCAGATTCCAGCTTGGCAATCATGTTCCACTCGAAGCCAATTGGGGCTTCAATAATCGTAACGTTGCCATTCGCATCCCCTGTTCAGATCAGGACAATCAACGCTTGGAATATCGTGTTGCGGGTGCAGACGTCAACCCTTATTTGTGTGTTGCAACTATTCTGACGGGTGTACTGCATGGGTTACATGCAGCAATGGATTTACCTCAATCAATCCAACCAGTAAAAGTGATCAACTCACAGCATTTCTTACCTTCTCATCAGCTTGAAGCACTACAATTATTTGAAAAAAATAAGGTTTTTAAGCAATATTTTGGTTCAGATTTTATGCAATTATGGTGTGCATGTAAAAAATTTGAATATCAATCTGTCATCAATAAAATCACAAATACAGAATTGGAATGGGGCATATAAAAGACTAATTCAAAAATGATAATGCCCAAATCAAAATATAGTCAACTTGTAAAAAAACGCATACACAAGAATATAATTTCTCTCAATAAATATCTTTAATTAAATCAACCAAATGGAGAAATAAATTGTTTGATTATAAAAGATTGTTCATTGCCACATTTTGCTTGGAAAGTTTGTGTAGGTGATGCCTAACTTTTTGTAGGGGATACCAAACCTTGTACTACAAACAAAGCCGTGCTTTATTTTTACTCATGTTGGATGAGAGGTACGTCCTGTACCTCCATCCAATGGCGACATCCATGTCGCCCCACGATCGGGTAATCATTTATGATTCAAAAGTACAAAAAACAAATTGCTAACCAATAGTTTCTAAGAGTTGATACAAGAACATAAGCTCATTTATGATCAATGACTTGATGCAAATGATTTATATGAATAATTAAGTGGTTTGGCTATAGTATGATGACCATAAATTAACAATGATCAATAAAAAAATCCCTTTTATATAAAAGGGATTTTAAGTAGCTTAGACTGAAGTGCGTTAAAGCTAATTGTACTTTAGATATTGAAATACATAAGAATTTAGAAGTTATTTACACACGGCTTTAAAAAATTCCAGATTAATTTCATCATCATCGATATCACTTGGATCTGAGACTTGCGGATCGCTATTTATCAATTGACCATTTTTTTTATAATCTTCAACCAGTGTAATATTTGTCGTACGATCAGCACATTGGTCTAAATTATGAGAAAGTGTATAGTCACCTTTTTTCATATCAAGTTCTTCACTGTCTGCATCAGCAACAAACTTAGCCCAATAATTTACCGTATTGTCTTTTTTTACAATGCGATCGGTATCTAAATAAAAGCTACCATCGGCATCTTTGACAATAAATTTCCAATTTTCTGCAAGTGCATACTGACTCAACATTGTTGTGATGCAGATTAGAATAATTTTTTTCATACTGTTCTCTAAAATAAATATTTTTATGGGCAAAATTGAAATTACATCACCGTTATGGACGAATTTCTTTTAATTCTCTTTGGATAAAATGTTGGATCATTTCCCGATAGAGCATTTCCACCAAATCAGGGTTAGTTCCAACATCTATGGCTTTCTGACGTACTTTATTAATCACTTGTTGTACACGCTCTGGAGACTGTACGTCATCTACATTACGTTTAAATCGGACAGCTTGATCAACATAAAATTGACGGGTTGCAATCAGTTCAATCAGCTCCTGATCCAACTGATCGATTCGATCACGTACTTGTTCTAATGATTCACATTTCTCTTTTTTAATCATCTGTTTTTTCTGCATCCTGTGCTTCTATATTATGTTGAGCGCGTTCAAACTCATTCTCGGCTTTATACTTCTGTTCTAACACATTACTAAAAATACTTTCAATCATCCAAACCCGATATAGGCTATTAAAAACGTAACGCTTTCCTTCAATACGCAATTCTAAAACAGGAAAATCAGGCTGATGTTTCTCTGCACATTGCTGATCATTGGCTGTTAATAAAGCTTCCACGTCAGTATCTGTTAGGTTTTCAATTCCTAAATCATGTTGCATTTGCTGTAAATGCGGCTTGAATGATAAATCACGACCTTTGGTCCAAACTGCTTGTAAAATGTCATACATCACATCTACACGTTGTTCTTCTGGTACGCTGTAATAAATCTTTGCCATATTTAAGGTGCTGTCTGCGGTCGGACGACAGAACGGGGTAAATTTTACTTCTGAACGCTTGGAAAGACGGGTCGCCAAACTCCAATCAAAAAAGTCCCGACCGTGATAACTCAGCGGAAATAAATTCAGTTGAATATTATAATAATTTGCGAGTTCTTCTTTGATATATGCCAATAATAACCAACTGATCGGATCTTCTAAGGCAATATATAAATCAAGTTCAGGATGCATGGCCTGAATTTCAGCAAGCTCTTCCGCATCACTCATCAAATGCTCACGCCATTCAATGTGATTGATGAGAAAAATAGGATTATCAATCAATAATTTTTGTTGTTTTAAACGACGAGTTAACCGTAATAAATCATCTACTGCATGATATTTACGCCCACCAAACTCAAAATAGCTTTCTAAAATTGGGCTTTGACCAAAAATACGTTCTGGAAAATTCTGAGGTTTTTGATGCTGACTCGCCATCACAAATAAAGTGCGTAATTTGCCATACTGCTGCTGCCACAGCATATGAAATACATCTTCGAGTAAATAAAGGAAATTTTGACCAGTCAACGGTGTATTTCTAAGAATTGTTTCCGCTTGTTGTAATGCTTCTTGAGTCGGTTGTTCTGGTTTTTCATCATCATAACTAAAGCGATGTTGATTGGCTAAGATTTTGGCATCTTCTAAACTATAATTGCGCCATTCTTCTATGGTCATGCCATTGGGGGGTTCTGCTGCGGTATTGGAAATAATGACTTTAAGTGGCTTCAAATCATCACTTAAAAGATCTTCCAATTGGGGGAGTTGCTGTACAGCAAGATAGCTATAAACATCATCTAAACGCAGATAAATACTCAGTCCCTGTTCCGTAGATAACACCTCTTGACGAATCGGCTTTTGGTAAAACCAACTCGATCGGATTGGATCAAACCAACGGCGTAACAGTGACATGCGTAGAGCCTCGAAATAAGCACTGAAAAATAAAAGAAAATCTGATTGAAACTCACTCAAGCATACCATTCATTCACAGGTGATGCTGATAAAATTAATTCTAACCAGTCATAACAAAACTTATAACAATTTGAATCTGAATGATCAATATCCCAAAACTCGATAAAATTTAAATTGTTAGATCAATTCAATAAAAAGCACCCAATCAATGAGTGCTTTTATTTTGTTTGGAATCTAATTTTAAAGCTTAGATTTCACGCACCGCACCTTTCGATGCACTAGTGGTGTGCATAGCATACGCTTTTAACGCTTTTGAGACCTTACGTGGACGTTCTTCAGCTGGATGCCAACCTTTTTCGTCTTGAGCTTTACGTCGTGCTGCCAAGGTTACTTCATCAACAGCAAGGTTAATCGTTCGATTTGGAATATCAATTTCGATCAAATCACCATCTTCAACTAATCCAATGACACCACCTTCAGCAGCTTCTGGGGATACGTGGCCAATTGAAAGACCTGAAGAACCGCCAGAGAAACGACCATCCGTAAGTAAAGCACATTCTTTACCTAAACCTTTCGATTTTAGATAGCTGGTCGGGTAAAGCATTTCTTGCATGCCCGGACCACCACGTGGACCTTCATAACGAATCACCACGACATCACCAGCTTTGATTTCATGACCAAGGATTGAATCTACAGCAGCATCTTGGCTTTCAAAGACACGAGCCGTACCATTAAATTTCAGGATCGAATCATCTACACCCGCAGTTTTTACAATACAACCATCCACAGCAATGTTTCCGTACAGTACAGCTAAGCCACCGTCTTTAGAGAATGCATGTTCAGCATTACGGATCACGCCTTTTTCACGGTTACCATCTAAAGTTTGATAATAACGGTTTTGTGAAAATGCTGTTTGAGTTGGAACACCACCTGGCGCTGAGCGGAAGAACTCGTAAACCTCAGGATCCTCTGTACGAATAATGTCCCATTTATCTAAGGCATCTTTCAAGGTATTTTCATGTACGGTATGCACCGTTGTATCCAATAAACCTGCTCGATCTAATTCACCTAGAATCGACATGATACCGCCAGCACGATGTACGTCTTCCATATGTACATCTTGTTTTGCCGGTGCAACTTTACACAACACAGGAACTTTACGAGATAAACGATCAATATCGTCCATGGTAAAATCAACACCTGCTTCATGGGCAGCAGCTAATAAATGCAAGACTGTATTAGTTGAACCACCCATTGCAATATCTAAAATCATTGCATTTTCATAAGATGCTTTGGTCGCAATTGAACGTGGTAAAATGGTGTAATCATCTTGTTCATAATGACGTTTTGCCAACTTAACAATCAATTGACCCGCTCTTTCGAATAATTTTTTTCGATTTGCATGGGTTGCTAAAGTTGAACCATTGCCCGGTAATGATAAACCAAGGGCTTCTGTCAAACAGTTCATTGAGTTGGCTGTAAACATGCCTGAACATGAACCACAAGTTGGACAAGCTGAACGCTCATATTCCTTTACTTCTTCATCGGTAAAGCTATCATCAGCGGCAACCACCATTGCGTCGACTAAATCAATTGCATGTTCTGTACCACGGATTTTAACTTTACCCGCTTCCATTGGCCCACCAGACACAAATACCACTGGAATGTTCAGACGCATTGCTGCCATCAGCATTCCTGGTGTAATTTTGTCACAGTTAGAAATACACACCATAGCATCTGCACAATGCGCATTGACCATGTATTCAACAGAATCCGCAATCAAATCACGTGAAGGCAATGAATACAGCATGCCATCATGCCCCATTGCAATACCATCATCGACCGCAATCGTATTGAATTCTTTTGCCACACCACCCGCTGCTTGAATCTGCTCAGCAACCAGTTGACCTAAGTCTTTTAGATGTACATGACCAGGTACAAATTGAGTAAATGAGTTGACTACCGCAATAATCGGTTTACCAAAATCTTCATCTTTCATTCCTGTTGCACGCCATAAGCCACGTGCACCAGCCATATTTCTTCCATGTGTCGATGTTTTTGAACGATAGTCAGGCATTTGTATTTCCAACATTGTTTGAGCTTGAAATGAATATCAATTCACTCTGGCTAAATAAAACTGATATAACAATAAATCAGTCGAAATATGAACACATCATACTATAACTTAGCATATAACCAATGATCTTGAGCATGATCTTTTTTTAAACAAGACGTGTCTATTGATATTCCAACAAGCTTTATAGATAAATAAAACATTAGAATTTAATATAACGCTATCGTGTTGGATAAGACACAAAACTTCTATGAATAATTTTTTATTTTTTAATAAAAAATATTTATCATTTAATAAAAATCACTAAATTTTATTTTATAAAAGGCCTCAAAAGAAGCCTCTTAATTCACTTTTCAACAGATTATTTCTGTTTAATCAAATATAAACCTGTACATTGTTTGCCTTCACGGTCTGTACACAGCTCAGCTATTTTAGCAGATACCCATTTTAAACTTAATCGAATATCAGCATTGCTATAATCTACAGGCTCGCCACCACAACCGGCTTTTTTGTTGTCTAACTTAACTTTCAAGGCTAAAACATCCAAAGCCTGAGCATTTTCATTTCTTAATATTGCAAAATCACCTGTCATTCGCTTTTGCTTTGTGGTGTAGGTAAATTGGTCAGGCTGAGTAAATTGATAGCTTTCGGTACATTGGGCCTTCGCATTATACACTGTCCAAGTTCCCCAAAAATCCTTGGCCAAATTCACCTGAGTTTTATCAAAAGCTTGTGTTTGCATAGCAAATCCAAACCCAAGCAACGCCAATACTATCTTCTTCATCATTTTTATACTCAATACATTCAAATTAGGTTTTAGAGCTAAGTTAAGTGAATAGGTTAATTGTTTTTTAAAGCATCTCATCAAAAAAAATTGATTAAACACTTTATTTAAAAAATGTGTTGTTGATGTTCCTTGATTAGTCAACTTGGTAATTGACCACATCGGGTTGTTTATGATTTATTTCAAAACAAATCACCATTGTATAAACCATAACTGTGAATAATTTAAAACGCCCAATGAAATTCATCGGGCGTTTGCATAAAATAAAAACTCAACCGATTTGAAGAATAAACAACTTCTTTCAAACTGAATTCATTTAATTATGCCTTCAGTTTTACCAAGTGATGTTTACTCGGCGATTAGGGGCTAAACATTCGACCAATTGAATTTTTTTGTTCATCCCATTGCATTTCTGATACACGTCAGTTTTATTTTCTGCTGAAAATTGAATTTGATCAGCAGGAATTCCCTGTTGTTTCAACAAATCTACAACGGTATTGGCTCTCGCAGCTGATAAACGTTGGTTATACGGAAATGAACCTAAACGGTCAGTATAACCTGCAACAAAAATCTTACTGTTCCCATCAGTTTGCTTAATTTGATCGGCAATTTTGCTAATCACTTCAGGATTTTTTACTCCGCTTTTATCTGAATGATCAAAATAGAATAAAACACTGGCTGATTGACCTGTAGAGGATAGAGCCGTTTGTTCTGTCGCGGATTGGTTATTGATGCCCCAAGCCATCAGACCTTGGCATTGTTCACCTTTCCAATATAGATTTTCTGAACGGTAGTGCTTATCAAAGTCTATGCGTAACTGGCAACGTTTATATTGATTTGAACTCGGCTCTCGGACATCCAATACATAGTTCCAAGTTTTAACAGCGAAAAGACCTTCAGAAAATTGCGGATTTCCCAAAACATGGCGAATCTGATCTTTGCTTAAACCTTTATCTAAACGTGCCACGTCATCATATTCATAACGATTCACTTGCTTTAGATAACTATCTTTCACTTCAGGAAAATGAATTTCTTGGGTATTTGATGTTTCAATTTCAGCAGCATGACTCAATGACATCACAAGACCACTGAATACACTGAACATAATTTTTTTGTTAAATGCTTTCATTTTTTCTCTCTTAAAAAGTTGTCAAGAAAAAGGAAGACCGTTCGATCTTCCTTGTCTCGTGATTTAATCAATTACACCACTGATACCGATACGAACACTTGGGTCACCTTGAGATGCTGCCGCAACACCACCTGTAATCGACCAACGTCCATTGTCTGCAGTTTTACGTAAGGTCACACCTACCGCATTCTCACCACCGTGATAAGCTGCTCCAGCTGCATAAGTATATTTACCCGCTATATAAGGTGCTGATTCAAGTGCCATTGCTGCTGCAATACCTGCATTGGCTTTTTTCTCAACATCATCAATCCGGTTATTGGTAATACGGAAAGCGTTATCCAACTTGTTGCTGACATTGTCAATTTTGCTATTCAATGCTTGATCCGCTTGGTTCAATGCATCGATTGCACCACCGACATTGTTATACTTAGAGTCACCTACGTTGTAAGTTGGAGCAGTGAAGCTACCTGTAATATTGTCATAACCAGCACCACCGCCAAGATAATTCACAACTGCTTGGTTAGTCGTATTCAATTGGCTGCCGTTGACTGCATCTTTTGATGTTGCATTGACTGCGCCATCTTTAACACCTGTCACAACACGGTTGCCATCTGTACCCGCTACGCTCACACTTGTACCACCAGTATCTTTCGCGACTGTAACAGTTGCATCCTTACCTGCTTGTTGAACTAAACCGACAGTACCATTATTAATATCATTTTTGATGTTGCTGATATCCGTTGAGTTTTGATCAACTTGTTGCTGAACATTCCATAATTGACCACCATTTACAGCATCTTTAGAACCTTGAGTCACTGCACCATCTTTTACATTGCTAATGGTTGTGCCATTTGCACCACCACCGAGTGTGATCTTATCTTTTGATGCATCGTCATATTTAACAGCATTATTGGCAAGCTCATTGACATTGTTATTCACAGTGCCAATTGCGCTATCTAACTGCCCTTTATTGACTGCATCTGTAGCGTTAACAGCATTTGCCACATTGGTAATTGTTTTATTACCTGCGTTAATACCTGCCACCGTTACACTTGGCCCACCTGCAATAATAAGCCCAGTATTGCCTAAAGCTACATTTGATCCGACTGCTACACCACTATTATTAATAACAGTATCACCAGTAGTAAGAGAATTGACATTCAAGTTATCAGCAAGTTTGATTGCAACTTTTCCATTTTTCACTTCAGTAGAAATATTTTTATCATCACCGACAACATCAATAGACTCTCCAAGTTTTTTCTGAACAGTTTGTCCATCTTGGGCAGTTAATGCAAAACCTTTGTTAGTCACACTTCCAGTTGCATTACCAATCAATTGCTCAACTTGCCCAAGATTTGTCGCGTCTGTCTTTGTAACTGCATTTCCGACGTTATTAATCGTATTACCGCCCACATCGACTTTATCTGATGTGACTGTTACTGTTTTACCATTTGAACCCGTAATTGCTGTGCCATTTGCGCCATAAATGCTCGTATCACCTGCTGCATTTTCAACTTTAGTTCCAGTAGATGTCATTAATGACGTATTACCTGCACCATCTGTAGTTTGGACTGAAGTTAAACCTTTAAGGTCTTTGTTTAAGCTAAAGTCAATGGTATTACCATTTTTCACAACTGCTAGATTCGCTTCTGTATTAGCAGTACCAATATCTACAGTATCACCTGCTTTAATTGCAGCACCAGCTGCACCATTACTATTTAAAATCCAACCCGCATCTAATGCACTTAAAGCTGTACCAACATTTGTATAGTCTTGGCCGTTTATATTATATAGAGGGCCTGTTACTGTTCCATTAGAATTAAAAGTTGAACCTCCACCTAGAGCACTCAACATTGCAGCATAAGTCCCATACAACTGACTTCCATTTACAGCGTCTTTCGATGTTGCATTGACTTCTCCACCTTTTAAATTAGTTAGAACTGTCCCATTTGTTCCAGCTAAAGTAACACGATCTTTAATCGATGAATCATCATATTTCACTGCAGCATTGTCTGTAGCACCTTGTGATGCATTGAGACTATTAATCGCTTTGTTAATGCTGGTTTCTGTGTTACCACTACCATCTTTAACGGTTAATGCTGTGTTATCTACACCTGCAATGGTATTGCCTGAACCATCTTTAACTGAGATGCCATCTTTACCGATCACTGTAGAACCATTTGTACCATTGATTCCATCGTTCACTGTAATACCAGTTAAGTTGTTGAGGTTTTTATTTAACTCAATCGCAACTTGACCATTTGCAACCTTCGTAGTGATGTTGCTATCTGCACCCACTACTTCAACTGCTTCGCCTAACTTTTTGTTAACCGTATTGCCATCTGCTGCTTGTAATGCAAAGCCTTTGCTCGTCGCTGCATTGGTTGCATCAACGACTGCATTGTTCAGATCACCTGCGTTAACAGCTTTGCTCGCATTAGCCTCTTTAGTGTAATCACCAGCACTCGCAACATTGTTTAAGCTTGTACCACCTATTGTGGTGATCTTGCCTGTCGTTGCATCTTTAGTACTACTTGAAGCACTACCTGCAAGGGTCACGCTGTCATAGTTTGCACTACCATCAGCATTCTTGTCGTACTTCACTGCAAACTTGTCAGTTTCACCTTGCGATGCATTGAGACTATTGATCGCTTTGTTAATGCTGGTTTCTGTGTTGCCACTACCATCTTTAACGGTTAATGCTGTGTTATCTACACCTGCAATGGTATTGCCTGAGCCATCTTTAACCGAGATGCCATCTTTACCGATCACTGTAGAACCATTTGTACCATTGGTTCCATCGTTCACTGTAATGCCAGTTAAGTTATTGAGGTTTTTATTTAACTCAATCGCAACTTGACCATTTGCAACCTTCGTAGTGATGTTGCTATCTGCACCAACAACTTCAACCGCTTCGCCTAACTTTTTGTTAATCGTATTGCCATCTGCTGCTTTTAAGCCAAAGCCAGTATTGGTAAGACCTGTACTTAAGCTATCCAACTGACCTTTGTTCACTGC
>NZ_JBZAYT010000006.1:0-2817 GCF_058242985.1 Acinetobacter sp. 778_lipA
TTTAATGATGATTGAGAAGCAAAAGCAGAAAAAAGCAAAAGCGACTATGAACTCGCTTCGCTCGTGTTTTTTCAAAAGCAAAAGCCCTCGATAGTAAAAATTATCGAGCAGCTAATATTTTTAAAAGCGGTTTTTCAGAGGGGGGAATAATCGAACTTTCATAACTTCGCTCGTAGACACTCGCTTTGTAAATTTCATTGAAAGATTTAAATGAAAAACATTGTTGCTTTTCGAACGATCCTTTATGATCAAAATACGAAGTTTTTTGATCATAAAGGTGTAGTGAGTACACTTTTAATCAAATATAAAAAATAATCAACTATTTGCCGTTTTTTGAATTATATAAAAATCAGTCATTTAGCCAACTGTAAAAACAGCAAATTTTCACTGTACTAACAAGAGTATGAGGTTTTTTTATGGATAATAATTTTGCGATTTTACGGACTGAAAAACTAAAAACTTTTGGCAATATTGGTGGATCACTTGCACATAATTTTCGTGATATTGAAACGCCCAATGCTGATGCTGATCGAACAATAAAAAACTCTCACAGTTTAAAATCATCAGCTGAAGTAATGGATGCAATTCAGCTTCGATTGCCTGAAAAAAGACGTTCTGATGCTGTGTTGTGCATTGAGCACTTAATTACAGCTAGTCCAACCTGGAGCGGCTGGGGAACTGAGAAAGAGAACGAATTTTTTGAAAATTCAAAAAAATGGCTCGAAAAACAGTACGGTTCTAAAAATGTGGTAGCTGTTTCGATTCATAGAGATGAAACAACTCCGCATTTGATCGCATATGTCGTGCCACTTGATGAAGCTACGGGAAAGTTAAACGCTAAAAAATGGCTTGGTGGTCGTGCAAAAATGTCACAGATGCAGAGTGACTTTGCTGATCAAGTAAGGTCTTTAGGTCTTGAAAGAGGGGTTGAAGGATCTAAAGCAAAACACACCAAGATTAAAGAATATTATGCAAAAGTTAATCAGGATGAAGTCGAAATACAGAGAAATGTATTTTTACCCGATGCTGAATATGATGAAGATAAATACATGTATGCTGAAAGATGCGTTAAATCTGTACTTAAAGATTTACAGAGTGATTTAGCACTTGCTGAACAAACTAAAATTGCTCGTCAGAATGCACAAAAGGCACAAAAAGCTCTAATTGATATGCAAAATGATGTCTTAGCTTATCTGAATGCAAAACGGCATTTAAATGAAAATGAACGTGAAGAACTTGATCAAATGATTAAGATTATCAGCCAAAAATTGCTAGATAGAAGAATTGAAAATAACGGATTTAACGCTGATTTTAATTACTAAAATTCATGTTTTATAAAGCATTTTTTTGATTCGCTTAATTCTATTTTCTAAACCCACAATGCTTTTTTGAAGGCGTTCGCTATACACTTTTTTTTGAAGATCAGAAAATTCTTTAAGTTCATTTTCAAGCTGAGAAATTTTGCCTTGTAGCAAAATTTCTTTTTCAAATTTTGTTATCTCTTTTTCAATCATTTTTATTCCTTGATCAACTAAAAATAACGCCAAATTCTTCAAGTTTATTTTGCCATTGGTCTGCTATGACATCACTTGTGATTTCACTTTGGATACGAGCCATCATTTGCATAATTGATTCATCACCCTGTTTAAACCGGTCTGATAACCGATTAGACATGATTAACCCTGTAATCTTGCTCGCTCTGTGCTGTAAATCGCTCACATTTGCGTTTTTAGGCGGTTTTACGATGTTGGTGGGGATTTCTACGGTTTTTTGCTTAGAAACGCCAGAATCGCTGTTTTTTGCCATTTTTGATGATGCTTTTGGCTTGGCTGTGATGTAGATCGAGTGGATTGAACGCCCTTTCTTCAAAAATTGGATATCTGTAATACTCAAATCTGTTTGATCGTTGATTTCTTTAAGTGCAGGTTCAATAACAAATCTTTTTAAGTCGTTTGTTTTTTTATATTCAGTATCAGAGAAGCAAAACATTGAGCGAATATCGTCAATAGTCAGCTCAATATAGAACTCTTTCCCTTTTCCTAAGTTCTGTTTTTGCTTTAAAAACTCATAAAACCGTAATGAATGAACGCACTTAAACTGCTGAATATTCTTATTTTCATATTGGGTGAAGTAGCCTTGCAGTTGAAGCAGATAGGGCTTTAAATCGGGGTGAAAATCGACAAGTAATGTCCCTCGATTGCTGTTGTAGCGTACCGATGAAAACCAATTAAGTGCGATCCCTTCTTCCTCATCACCAATGATAATAGGTTGTTTATTTAGCTCTAGGGCTGATTTTTTGATGTAGCGATACGCATTTTTAGTGTCGATCCCATGACTTTCGGCAATGCTACGAACATTCACCTCATATTTTTTAAAGTCGGTATCTTCCACGTGTATTTGAGAAATGACGTTATGCAAAACGTATTGTTGGATAATTGTCAGGCGATATTTTGCCGTAATTAGATCATTCGATTTTTTTACAATTTGGTTCACTTCTTTCATGACCAGATCCAATTTTAATTTTGATCGAGTATTACACAACTACGAGTAAATTAAAATACTCGCTTTTATGTCTTTATTTTCGCATTTGACCGTTATTTTCTCGCATTTGACCGTTATTTTCTCGCATTTGACCGTTATTTTCTCGCATTTCGACCTCTGAAAGCCTTACACAGCAAGGCTTTCAGACCCCCTAAAAAAAGAAAAAAAGAAAAAAAGAAAAAAAGAAAAGCGGTTTTTCATGAAAAACAGCCCTATGCCCTCGCTAAAGCTCGGACGTTTTGACCTCGTTTCACTCGGTCTTAGGGGCCGTTTTTT
>NZ_JBZAYT010000007.1:0-793 GCF_058242985.1 Acinetobacter sp. 778_lipA
CGTAGCGCTGGTCGCTGCAGTATCACCTTTAAAGGTTAAACCGGTATTATCAACCGCTGTCTTCGCATCTACACCTTTCTGAATATCTGTTTTGGTGCTTGCTGCAAGGTCAACTTTATAGTCAGTAACATTGTTCGCATCTTTAGTTCCAGCAGTTACCGTTACAGCTGATGAACCTGCTGATGCGGTGGTACCATTGGCATTAACAGTATAAACATCTTGACCATTTGCACCAGTAGTTTTTGCTACTCCCGCTATATTGGTTCCACCTGCAACTTCAGTTTTTGATGCCGCAGCTTTAGAATCAACATAGGTTTTATTGGTCGCATCTGTACCAGCTGTTGGTGCATTGTTGACTGTTACTTTATCTGCTGTGACTTGAGCTGCAGTAATTCCTGCATTGTTAATAACAGTTGCACCTGTAGTAACACTGCCTGTTGTACCTAAGTCCAATGCATTCGATAACGCAACTTCCACTTTACCTGCATTTACTTTAGTCGTGATATTGCTGTTTGAACCTACAACTTCAACCGCTTCACCTAACTTCTTGTTAACAGTAGTGCCGTCCTGCGCTTTTAAACCAAAGCCCAAGTTCGTCAATGTTGAACCAGCATCATCTACATACTTTTTATTGGCTGCATCTGTATTATTTGTTGGCGCAGCAACATTTGTAATCGCTAACCCACCTGCATTAATACCTGTTGTTTTATTGATAACAACGCCGCCAACCGTAACTTGGTCAGCTGTTACACCTGCATTATTAATAGTGGTATTACCCGTTTTAACGCTACCC